>DATMBW010000544.1:0-3790 GCA_035559095.1 Ramlibacter sp. | reverse complement strand
ACCGAAGCGGCTGGCGCGGCTGCGGATCGGCCGCAGCAATTGGGCGCAGCGCGCAAATTCGCCCGCAGCGTACGCTTGCACGGCCCGGGTGGCGGATGACCCGACCTCCCGCGTGAACAGCGCGTTGTCGTCCTCGCGGGTCAGCGCCTGGCGCTGGGCCTGCAGCACCGACTGCTGATCGGCCTGACGGCCCGCCGCCGCAAAGGCCATCATCGCGTGCATGTCGTTGAACGCGTACAGACCGGGGACGAGCACGGCATGCCACCGGTCCGCCAGGGGCTGCCAGCGCTCGCCCACATTGACGCCGCGCAGGTGCAGGCGCCACAACATGGCGCTTGCGTCCAGCATGTCCAGCACGACACTGGAGCCGGGCCCGCCGATCGCCTCGTCGTACAGGGCAAGCACTTCTTCGACTTCGCCCAGTTCGAGGTGGTACAGGGCCAGATGCCACCAGATATGAACGGCCAGGAAACTGCCGTCCGACCACACGGGGAAATTCGGCTTGAGCCATTCGATGCCGCCTGACGGCTGGTTCGTCATCTCCAACACGTGCGCCACAGCGTGCCAGGCCCAGCTGTCGTGGGGCTCCAGCTCGACCGCCGCCCGCCCTTGCTTCTCGGCCGCCGCGTAATCGCCGCTTTCCTCCAGCCCGAATGCGTACATGCCTTGCACGGCGTGGAAGCCGTACATGCCGGGCCGCCACGCCGGAAGGGCCCGGGCAATGCGGTCGCGCAGCATGCGTGCGTCGCCGGTGAAAAAATCGATCTGGTGTCCCGCCTGCAGCGCCAGCAAGTCGAGCGGCTCATCGATGGTGAGGTCTTCGAGCGCCTGGCCGGCCTGGTACCAATGTCCGCCCGCCAGCAGGCTCGCGGCCCGCAGGTGGCGGCGTTCGCGCTCGTTCGCGGCCAGCCGGCCGGCCGCCTCGCAACAGGCGCGCGCAACCGCAAGGCCCGCCGGCTCGGTGCCCAGCAGGTAGAGCCATGCCTTGAGCAGCCATGCCATCGTCATCTCGGGGCTGGCGGCGATCGCCTGCTCGATGGCGGCCGCGGGATCGCCGATGAGGCATTTGAGCTGGTCCTGCGCGCGCCGGTAAGCCTCAAGGCTGGCGTCGTTGCCGCCGGACAGCGCGAGACCCAGGTTGTCTTTCATGGGTGGGCCCTTTCGTTTGAGGTTGGCCGGCTCCGGCATCCCGGCGGAACCGGCGTCCAAGTGTGAAACGGATCGGGATCCGGACTCAAGTGGGCCCTGCAAGACAATGGTCATTCGCGCCGCGACCCGGGCGCGCGCGGCGAACCGGGGACGCGGGTCTTTTTCGCGGCAGAATCGACACCATGAAAATCCAGAAAGACACCGTCGTCACGCTGCGCTACAAGGTCGCCGAAGCCCATGGCAAGCTGATCGAGGAAAGCCGCGACCCGATGGTCTACCTGCATGGCGGCTACGACAACACGCTGCCCAAGATCGAGGCCGCGCTGGAAGGCCGCGAGCCGGGCTACGAGGTGACGCTGCAGCTCAAGCCGCATGACGCGTTCGGCACGCGGGACGAGTCCCTGGTGCGCACGATCGCGAAGAAGGAATTTCCGCCCGGGGTGAAAGTCGGCGGCCAGCTCGAGGGCCACACCGAGGGCGGCCAGCCGCATGTCTTTCACGTCATGAAGATCAAGGGCGACACGGTGCACCTCGACGGCAACCACCCGCTGGCCGGGAAGGAGCTGCGCTTCGTCCTCAAGGTCACCGGCGTGCGGCCGGCGACCGGCGAAGAGATTGCCCATCGCCATGTGCACGGGGCGCATGGGCACCAGCACTGAGGCACCGCCGCCGCGCCTTGGCGCGCGCGTGAGCCGCCGGTCTGCGCAAGCGGCACGGTGAGCCGTCTGCTTCCTGAAGAACTCGGCGAACTCCGTTGGAGGCCGCGCTTGAAATGTGCAGGCACGGCGCGGATACCATCGGGCAAACAGACCTGGAGACCACCATGTTCGATATCCCCCTGTCCCGCCGCGCGCTGCAACGCGCGGCCGCCGGCTTTGCATTCCTGTGGCTTGTGTCCTTGCATTGCGCGGCCCAGGTCGCGTATCCGCAGCCCGGCCGGCCGATCCGGCTGGTGGTGGGGCTGGCGGCGGGCGGCTCCCTGGACGGGCAGGCGCGCGCCATCGCGCGGCGCATGACCGAGCTGGCGGGCACCCAGGTCATCGTCGACAACAGGCCCGGAGCGAGCATGATGCTGGCCGCCTCGGAAGTGATGCGCGCGGCACCGGACGGATACACGCTGCTGTACGCCACCTCGTCGCAGCTGGCGCAAAACCCGCACACGCTGGCCAGCGTCCCTTACGATCCCTTCAAGGATTTCACGCCGGTCTCGATGGCCACGCGCGGCCCCCTGGTGCTGACCGTCCACAGCTCATTGCCGGTGCACTCCGTCAAGGATCTGGTGGCCTGGGCCAAACACAATCCGGGCAAGCTGAATTTCGCCTCGTTTGGCACCGGGACGTCCTCGCACGTCTACGCGGCGGCCTTCGCCAAGGCCGCGGGCATCGACGTGGTCCACGTGCCGTACAAGGGGACCGCCGACGCGGCGCGCGACCTGCTGGAAGGGCGGGTCCAGGCCTACTTCGACGCCGCGCCGACGGCCATCCAGAATGCCCAGGGCGGCCGCATCCGCATGATCGGCGTGGCCGCGCCCAAGCGGTATGCGGCGATGCCCGACGTGCCCACGATCAGCGAGCAGGGCCTGCCCGGACTGGACCTGACCAGCTGGATCGCTGTCGTCGGGCCGGCCGGCATGCCGCCCGACCTGGCGGCCAAGGTCAACGCCCTGGTGACGGAAGCCCTCGCCTCGCCGCAGGTCAGGGAGTTCATCGCGAAAGGCGCGTACGAAACCTCGCCTTCCACGCCGTCTGAACTCGCCGCGGAGATCAGGCTCGCCTATGACCGCTGGGGCGCGATGATCAAGCAGATGGGATTCGAAAAGCAGTAGCGCTCGCCGCGATCCGACTCGGAAGTTGGCAATGCCTCGAAGTTGCGTGCGCGAGCGGCGCCGCATTGCCGCCAGGGTTGTTCAGTCAGGGTCGCGTCAGTGGCGCCGCGCCCGGTCTGATCGTCGTCAGCTCGCGCGGCAAAGTGGACAAGCCGCCGGTGTTTCAGTTGAGTTTTATCAACCGGGTGTGCTGGTGCTTGCGCATCATCGCTGGCATGAACCCACAAGCTGTCCCGCGACTGGCCCTCGCATTGATCGTCGCCCTTTGCGGCGCCGGCGCCGCCCGGTCGCAATCCGCCGCACCCGTCGCGGCTCCGGCGACGGCCACCGCGCCCAGCCCCGCTGCCTCCAACCCGGCCGCGGCCTTGCCGTTGTGGGCCCAGGAAAAGCTGGCCGAGAGCCGCCGCGACCCGAAGGCATTCGATCGCTACTACAAGCACGGCCGCAAGGTGGCCGACTTCTGTGCCAATTGCCATGGGCCAGACGGGCAGAGCGTGCTGCCGGAAGTGCCGAACCTGGCCGGCCAGAACACCATCTACGTGCTGGCCCAGCTGGTCAAGTTCACGGAGGGCAAGCGCAAGCAGTTCTTCATGGAAGGGCTGATGAAGGCGCTAACGCAGGATGAAAAGATGGCGGTGGCGATTTTCTACACGACCCAGCCGCCGAAATCGATTCCCGTTCCCGATCCGGCCGTGGCGGCGCGCGGCAAGGAACTGTACGACAAGGGATGCTACAAGTGCCACGGCGCCGATGGCCATGGCAACGAAAAGAATGCGCGGCTGGCGGGCCAGGGCCCCGAGTACCTGACCGTCAATA
>DATMBW010000543.1:0-9338 GCA_035559095.1 Ramlibacter sp. | reverse complement strand
TCCATCGAATGAGCTCGCCGCGGCACCACGTGCCCAAGGTCTACGAGGTCGCCGTCAGGCATCCCATCGAGGCCATGCAGCTCCACCGCCTGCTGGAGGGCGTGACACTCGAGGACGACCCGAAGCCGGTGCGGGCGGCGGCCTGCGAACGCACGGGCGAGCGGCAACTGCGTCTGACCCTCACCGAGGGAAAGTACCACCAGGTCAAGCGTATGGTGGCCGCGGTGGGCAACCGGGTGGAAGCGCTGCATCGTTCACGCATCGGCGAGCTGGCGCTGCCGGAGGATCTGCCGCCGGGCCAGTGGCGCTGGCTTGGCCCGGCCGATCTGGCCAGGCTCGAGCCGCAAGTCACGGCAAGGACGCCAGGAACTCGATGATGCACTGCCGGGTCTTGTCCGGCTGGTCGCGATGCGGCGAGTGTCCGCATTGCGGCAAAATTTGCCGGGAGAAGGGGCCGAGCGTCGGTGCGATCTCGTCGATCTGGCGCAAGGTGCCGTAGGGGTCGTCCTCGCCCTGGATGGCCAGGACGGGCGCTTCGATGCGCCGGCATTCGGCCCGGATGTCGAAGTCGCGAAAGGCGGGGCTCAGCCAGATGTCGTTCCATTGCCAGAACGCCACGTCCACGTCCTCGTGGTAGCGCGTCAGGCGTTCGCGCAGGCCGCCCGATTGATAAGCCTCGCGCGCCTGGGCGATCGATTGCACGGACAGGTCCTCGACGATGACATGCGGTGCCATGACGACGCAGGCCGCCACGGGGGAACGGGCCGCATAGATCAGCGCAATCGTTCCTCCGTCCGAATGGCCCAGCAGCACTGGCGCTTCGAGGCCGAGCACACGCAGCAGCTCGGGCAGAACCTCGAATGCTTCCCGGTGCATGTAATCCGGTCCCAGGCGTCCCGAGCCGCGGACATCGGGTATCGGGCCGGAGCGGCCATAACCGCGCCTCGAGTAGACGAACCCGTCCCGGCCGGCGGCGGCGCAGACACTGGCCGGCCAGTCGCGCCACATCGAGACCGAACCCAGGCCCTCATGCAGAAAAACGATGGGTGCGCGGTTTTCCCCCGCGGCGCCGGACAGGCGCGCGACTTCCAGCCGCACGCCGTTGACCTTGACTTTGTCCATGCGGGAATGTTACGGGATCGAACACGCACGGCGGGATGCGCGTGCCTTGCGCGCCGCGCTATGCTGCGCGGATGAGCCTGTTTCTCGATTCGTTCTGGCGCGCGGTGGCTTACTGCCTGCACCCGCGCGTGATCGCACTGTCGTTCCTGCCGCTCGTGATCATGGTGGCGTTGTCGCTGGGGCTGGGCTACTTTTACTGGGATGCGGCGGTGGAGTGGGTGCGTGCGGCGCTCGAAGCGTCCGATCTCATGAAAAGCGTGTGGGCGTGGCTGCAAGGGGTGGGCGCCGGAAACCTCAAGACGGTGGTCGCGCCGCTGATCGTGATCTTCGCGGTCACGCCGCTGATCGTGCTGCTGTCGCTGCTGATGGTGGCCGCTTTCATGGCGCCGGCGCTGGCGGCGCTGGTGGCCGAGCGCCGGTTCTCGCAACTCGAGCGCAAGCACGGCGGCTCGCTGGCAATGAGCCTCGCCTGGTCGCTGGGTTCCACCCTCCTGGCCCTGGTGGCGCTCGTCGTTTCGATGCCGTTGTGGCTGGTGCCGCCGCTGATCCTGCTGCTGCCGCCTCTGATCTGGGGCTGGCTCACCTACCGCGTGATGGCCTTCGACGCGCTGGCCGAACATGCCAGCGGGCAGGAGCGCCGCGAGGTGTTCCGCCGCCACCGGATGTGGTTGCTGGGCATTGGGGTGCTCGCCGGTTACCTGGGCGCCGCACCCAGCCTGTTGTGGGCCTCCGGCGCGTTGTTCGCGGCAGCTTTCGTCGTACTCGCGCCGCTCGCGATCTGGATCTACACGCTGGTGTTCGCCTTTTCGTCGTTGTGGTTCGCGCACTATTGCCTGGCCGCATTGGAACAACTGCGGGCCGAGTCGGCTGCGCAAGCCGCGCCGCCCCCGGCGCCTCCGACCGTCGCGGCCCCGGCGCCGCCGTTAGGATTGGCGGATGACGCAAATCTCCCCCCGGCCTGAAGCGCGCGAATTCGGCCTGGTGATCGTCGGCGACGAAATCCTCTCGGGCAAGCGCGCCGACAAGCACATGCCCAAGGTGATCGAGCTGCTGGCCGCGCGCCGCCTGCAGCTGGCCTGGGCCGAGTACGTGGGTGATGCGCCCGAGCGCATCACCGCCACCTTGCGCCGCGCCTTCGCTTCGGGCGACGTCGTGTTTTCCTGTGGCGGCATCGGCGCGACGCCGGACGACCACACCCGCCAGTGCGCGGCCCAGGCGCTGGGGGTGCCGCTGGAGCTGCACCCCCAGGCAGAGGCCCTGATCCGCGAGCGCATGCAGGACATCGCGCGCGAACAGGGAACGCCCTACGAGCCCGATCGGCCCGACAACATCCACCGGCTGAACATGGGCGTGTTTCCCGAGGGCTCGCGGATCATCCCGAACCCCTACAACAAGATCGCGGGGTTCAGCATCGGGCACGTGCACTTCGTGCCGGGATTTCCGGTCATGGCCTGGCCGATGATCGAGTGGGTGCTGGACGAGCAATACGGACACCTGTTCGGGCGAGAGGCTTACGCCGAGAAGTCCGTCATCGTCTTCGGCTCGATGGAAGCCGCGCTGACGCCCCTGATGGAGGAGATCGAGCGCGATCACCCGGGGGTCAGGGTGTTCAGCCTTCCCAGCGTCGACCATCCCGAGTACGGCCGGCACATCGACCTGGGCGTCAAGGGCGATCCCGCGCGCATCGAGCCTGCCTATGCACAGTTGCTAGCCGGCCTGAAAAGCCTGGGAGTGCGATTGGGCCCCGAATTGGTGCGGTGAGGTGAATGCACCATAGCGGTGCAATCCTTTGTTGCACCAATGTAGTGCATTGCTCATCCAAAAGAACAAGGCTCCTGTAGGGAAAAGCGCTCAAGATCGCGGACAATCGCCGAGCTTGGCAGCCGATCCCATGCACCAGCTTTGGCACAAAAACTGCATCGGCAGCCCATCCAATCATTTTTCACAACCCCCCATCCCCTAGGAGAATCCTGATGGCCAAGAGCGTCGCAGACGTGATGAAGATGGTGAAGGAGAACGAAGTCAAGTTTGTGGACTTCCGTTTCACCGACACCCGCGGAAAAGAACAACACGTCACTGTGCCCGTTTCGCATTTCGACGAGGACAAGTTCAGTTCGGGCCACGCCTTCGACGGTTCTTCGGTCGCCGGTTGGAAGGGCATCGAAGCCTCCGACATGCTGCTGATGCCGGACCCCAACACCGCCAACATCGATCCGTTCTTCGAGGAGACGACGCTGCTGTTGTCCTGCGACGTGCTGGAGCCGGGCGACGGCAAGGCCTATGACCGCGATCCGCGTTCGATCGCCAAGCGCGCCGAGGCCTACCTCAAGGCTTCCGGCCTGGGCGACACCGCATTCTTCGGGCCCGAGCCCGAATTCTTCATTTTCGACGACGTGCGCTGGGGCGCCGACGGTTCGGGCTCGTTCGTCGAGATCGACGAGTACGAAGCGCCGTGGAATACCTCCAAGAAGATCGAGGGCGGCAACAAGGGGCACCGTCCCTCGGTCAAGGGCGGCTACTTCCCGGTGCCGCCGGTGGACAGCACGCAGGACCTGCGGGCCGAAATCTCGTTGATCCTCGAATCCCTGGGCATCCCGGTCGAAGTGTTCCACCACGAAGTGGCGGGCGCCGGCCAGAACGAGATCGGCACCAGGTTCAGCACGCTCGTGGAGCGCGCGGACTGGACCATCCTGATGAAGTACGTGATCCACAACGTCGCGAACGCCTATGGCAAGACGGCCACCTTCATGCCCAAGCCCGTCGTCGGCGACAACGGATCGGGCATGCACGTGCACCAGTCGGTGTGGAAAGACGGCAAGAACCTGTTCGCCGGCGACGGCTATGCGGGCCTGTCGGACTTCGCGCTGTACTACATCGGCGGCATCATCAAGCACGCCCGCGCCCTGAACGCCATCACCAACCCCGGCACCAACAGCTACAAGCGCCTGGTGCCCGGGTTCGAAGCCCCGGTGAAGCTGGCCTATTCGGCGCGCAACCGCTCGGCATCGGTGCGCATTCCCTATGTGGCCAACCCGAAGGGCCGCCGGATCGAGGTGCGCTTCCCGGATCCCACGATGAACCCGTACATCGGTTTCGCCGCCATGCTGATGGCCGGCCTGGACGGCATCGAGAACAAGATCCACCCCGGCGAGGCCGCCACCAAGGACCTGTACCACCTGCCGCCGGAAGAGGACGCGAAGATCCCGACCGTCTGCCACAGCCTCGACCAGGCGCTGGACTACCTGGACAAGGGCCGCAGCTTCCTGACCAAGGGCGGCGTGTTCACCGACACCATGATCGACGCATATATCGAGCTGAAGATGCAGGAAGTCACCCGTTTCCGCATGACAACGCATCCGATCGAGTTCGACATGTACTACAGTCTTTAAGGAGAAAACGCGGCCCAAAGGGCCGCGTCCTTCGCTGTAAATAACCCCAGCCTGTGGTTCGAAAAGGACGGTCAAGACCGTCCTTTATCGTTTGGAATCAATGGCTTATTTGGTTTTTTTGAAGGATTGCGCGATACTGGCGGGCCGACCCTGCACTGTTGTGCGAGGAAAGCAATCCATGAAACTCGCTTACCTGATCCCGCTGGCCGTTCTCGTGGTGGCAGCCAACAGCAATGCGCAAACCCGCATCTATCGCTGCGGCAATACGTACACCAATAATGCGGGCGAAGCCCAGGCCAAGGGCTGCAGGCTCATGGAAGGCGGCAATGTCACCGTGGTGGAAGGCACGCGCGTGAACAACACATCGCTGCGGGTCGCTACGGCGCCGCAGTCGGCCGGCGGCCCGGGGCAGCGCGTGGACGCTGACAACCAGCGCGCGCGCGACGCCGATGCGCGCCTGATCCTCGAAGCGGAACTGAAGAAGGCCGAAGCACGGCACGCCGAGTTGGTCAAGGAATACAACAAGGGGGATCCGGAGAAACTGGGCCCCGAGCACCGCAACCATCAGAAGTACCTGGACCGCGTCGCCGAGCTGAAGGCCGGCATCGCGCGCACCGAGAACGACATCGCCGGCATCAAGCGAGAGCTCGGCCGGGTTGCGTCAAAATGAGGGCTTGACCCAGCCGGCGTCCGCTTCCGTCCGCTTCCAGTCGCTCGACCTGCTGGCCACCCTGGTGGCCGTGGTCGGCAGCGACGGCGCGGTTCTGTTCGCCAACTCCGCGCTCGAGGACGCCCTGGGCAGCTCGCGCCGCACCATCGAAGGCTCGAACTTCTCCCAGTTCTTCAAAGAGCCGCATATCCTGCAGAACGCGCTGGAGGCGGCAGGCAGCAACGAGTTCGCCGCGTTGCGGTACGACGCGTGGCTGGTGCGCCAGAACAGCGAGGCGCTGCCCGTGCACGTGGTGGTGGCGCAGACCGACCAGCGCGGCGAGATCGTCGTCGAGCTGTTGCCGCAGGAAGCGCAGGCCAGGCAGGATCGCGAGGAGCGCCTGATGGACCAGGCGCAGGCCAACAAGGAGTTGATCCGCAACCTCGCCCACGAGATCAAGAATCCCCTGGGGGGAATCCGCGGCGCCGCGCAGCTGCTTGAAATGGAGATCGACTCGCGCGAGCTCAAGGAGTACACCCGCGTCATCATCCATGAGGCGGACCGGCTGCAAACGCTGGTGGACCGGCTGCTCGCCCCCCACAAGCGGCCGCACGTGGTGGGCGATGTCAACATCCACGAGGTCTGCGAGCGGGTGCGCTCGCTGATCCTGGCCGAGTTTCCCAGGGGGCTGGAGGTCGTGCGCGAGTACGACACCTCGATTCCCGAGTTCCGCGGCGACCGCGAGCAGCTCATCCAGGCCGTGCTCAACATCGCGCACAACGCCTGCCAGGCGCTGTCCGAGCGGATCCGGGCCGGCGACGCGCAACTGGTGTTTCGCACGCGGATCGCGCGGCAGGTGACTTTCGGCAAGCAGCGCTACCGACTGGCATTGGAATTGCATGTCATCGACAACGGGCCCGGCGTGCCGGACTCGATCAGGGAGCGCATCTTCTTCCCGCTGGTGTCGGGCAGGGGAGGGGGCTCCGGGCTGGGGCTGACGCTGGCGCAAACCTTTGTGCAGCAGCACCACGGCCTGATCGAATGCGACAGCGTGCCCGGGAGGACGGATTTCAAGATCATGATTCCGTTGCCATGAACAAGAGAAGCGTTGACTAGAGGTGAGCATGAAGCCGATCTGGATCGTTGACGATGACCAATCCATCCGCTTCGTGCTGGAAAAGGCGCTGCTGCGCGAGGACCTGCCCACCCGCAGCTTCACCAGCCCCCGCGAGGTGCTGCAGGCGCTCGAGTCGGGCGGCGACGAGAACGGCCCGCAGATCCTGGTGAGCGACATCCGCATGCCGGGCGGCTCGGGGCTGGACTTGCTCACCAAGGTCAAGGAAAAGCTGCCCGGCCTGCCGGTCATCATCATGACGGCGTTCTCGGACCTGGACAGCGCCGTGTCGGCGTTCCAGGGCGGCGCGTTCGAATACCTGCCCAAGCCTTTCGACCTGCCCAAAGCGATCGAGTTGATCCGCCGCGCGGTGGAGGAAAGCCAGCGCGAGGAAGTGGCCGAAGAGCGCATGGCCGACGCGCCCGAAATGCTGGGCCAGGCACCGGCGATGCAGGACGTGTTCCGCGCCATCGGCCGGCTGTCCCAGAGCAATGTGACGGTGATGATCACAGGCGAGTCCGGCACCGGCAAGGAGCTGGTCGCGCGCGCGCTGCACAAGCACTCGCCGCGGGCCAGCGGACCGTTCGTGGCCATCAACACGGCGGCCATCCCGAAAGACCTGCTGGAAAGCGAATTGTTCGGGCACGAGCGGGGCGCTTTCACCGGCGCCCAGACCATGCGGCGCGGGCGTTTCGAGCAGGCCGAAGGCGGCACCTTGTTTCTCGACGAGATCGGCGACATGCCCTTCGACCTGCAGACGCGCCTGCTGCGCGTCCTGTCCGACGGCCACTTCTACCGCGTGGGCGGCCACAGCGCCGTCAAGGCGAACGTGCGCGTGATTGCCGCGACGCACCAGGACCTGGAGCAACGCGTCAAGGAGGGCGCGTTCCGCGAAGACCTGTTCCACCGCCTCAACGTGATCCGGCTGCGGCTGCCGGCGCTGCGTGAACGGCTGGACGATATCGCCATGCTCACGCGCCATTTCCTGCAGCAAAGCGCCCAGCAGCTGGGTGTTGAGCCCAAGCGGATCTCCGATGCGGCGCTGGCGCGGCTGGCCACGTTCAGCTTCCCCGGCAATGTGCGCCAGCTGGAGAACATCTGCCATTGGCTGACCGTGATGGCGCCGGCCCAGCTGATCGAGCCCAAGGACTTGCCGCCGGAAGTGGCGCCCGCCCTCGGCGAGACGGGCCTCCTCCCGATGGCGCCGCCAGCACTTTCGGAGCCGGTGCGGCCGGTCAAGGAGGGCGCGGCTGTCGATACGGCCGCGGCCGTGGCCGCCGCGCCGGAGTTCGCTGAAAGGCCTGGTGCTTCCATTACCGGCATCCTGCAGCCGCGCGGCTGGGAGTCCGGCCTGGAAGCCGAGGCGCTGGAATTGCTCGCCAGCGGACGGCACGATGTGTGGGACGAACTCACGAAGCGGTTCGAATCCCGGCTGATCCTCACGGCGTTGGCCAATACGCGCGGCCGCCGGATCGAGGCCGCACAAAAACTGGGCATAGGCCGCAACACGATCACGCGCAAGATCCAGGAGTTGGGGTTGGAGGACTAGGAGCCATTTACCGCCAAGGCCCCGTCCCTCGTAGGGCCGCTGTCGCGTTTTCTTAAAGATGCATCCATAATGTATGTTATGCATCTTTAAAGGAATCCCGCATGTCGCAACCCCACCTGCACCTGTCCCCGGACGCCATCTATCCCTTCGACGCGCGCGGCATCGCCAAGCGCTTCCGTCACGCCGCGATCTTCGGCGCCCTCGATGCCCTGCGGCCGGGCGAGACCATGCGCTTCGTCAACGACCACGACCCGCTGCCGCTGCTGGAACAGCTGCAGGGGCGCTATGGCGAGCTGGTCGACATACAGTACCGGCAGCGCGAGCCCGGCGGCGTCATGATCGACTTCATCGTGCGCTAACCATGGACTTCTCGCCGGAAGGTTTCCCGGAGTTCTTCGACAGCGCGCCGGTCGTCCGCGTGCGCGACCCGCTGGCAGCCTTCCTGGGCGCCGCCCGTGACGGCGTGCTGGAGTACCGCTACGCCGACGCTGTGAAGCTGGCGGGGCATTCCTGTCCCACGGTCGCTTCCGCATTCCTGATGACGCGTGCTGCGCTCGCTGCGTTGTACGGGAAGGAACTGCCGCAGCGCGGCGGCGTGCGCGTCGAAATGAGCGATCCCGCGCAGGAGGGCGTGACGGGCGTCATCGCCAACGTGGTTTCGCTGCTCACCGGGGTCACCGTTGACACGGGCTTCAAGGGCCTTGGCGGCCGCTTCGACCGCCGCGGCTTGCTGGCCTACGCAGTCGACGTGCCCGGCCAGATGCGATTCACTCGGCTGGACACCGGCGACAGCGTCGCGGTTTGGGCGCAGCTGCAGCGGGTGGCAGGCGACCCGCGCATCAGCGAGCTGATGCGCGGCTGCGTGGTCGGCAGCGCCAGCGAAGAAGAGCAGGCCCTGTTCCGCTCGCTCTGGCAGGACCGCGTGCGGCGGCTCCTGTGCGATCACGCGGACGATCCCGAAGTGCTGGTGGTCGCTGCCGGCCAGGACGATCCGATCAGATTTCAGTCTTGAAGCGGCAGCTGCGGGAGCAGTACACCGGCTGAGAGAATGCGGGTGTTGGTATTCGCGCGGCCCGTGACTCCTGGCGCTCAGAGTTCGACGGTCACCGGGGCATGGTCGCTCGGCTGCTTCCACTTGCGCGGAGCGCGGTCGATGGTGCAGGACTTGACCTCGGGCCTGAGCGATTCGCTCACCAGGATATGGTCGATGCGCAGGCCCCGGTTCTTCTGGTAACCCAGCATGCGGTAGTCCCACCAGCTGTAGCTTTTCTCCGGCTGGTCGAACAAGCGGAAGCTGTCGCAAAGTCCCAGCTCGACGAGCTTGCGGAAATGGTCGCGTTCCTCGGTGGTGTGATGGATGGTCTCGCGCAGGCCTTCGGGGTCGAAGGAATCGCGGTCCTCGGGGGCAATGTTGAAGTCGCCTACCAGCATCAGCCACGAATGATGCGCCAGTTCCTCGCGGATGTAGTCGCGCAGGCCGCGCAGCCACGACATCTTGTAGTCGAACTTCTCCGT
>DATMBW010000542.1:0-4505 GCA_035559095.1 Ramlibacter sp. | reverse complement strand
CGCACCCGTGCCGGTCGGTGGATGCGACCGGCGCCGGGGATACTTTCGGCGGTGCGCTGCTGGCGCGCATGGTCGCGGGCGACGATCTCGAAGCGGCAGCAAGCTATGCCACGGTCGCCGCCGCGCTGTCGACCGAGGGCTATGGCGCGGTGGACCCGATCCCGGATGCGACCCAGGTCCGCGCGGCAATGCAGGAGGCGGGTACGTAGTCTGGGCGGCCCGTCGCGCGTCGCGACAAAACGAGGATGCTGCCGTTTCGTGGCACGATGCTTGATTGAGACCCCACACGAGGAAATAAGCCAAATGAGCAGAGCCGTACAGATCGCCCAGATTGGCGGTCCCGAACAGTTGCATATCGCCGACGTGAGCGTGGGCGAGCCCGGCCCCGGCGAAATCCGCATCCGCCACAGCGCGGTGGGCCTGAATTTCATCGACGTGTACCACCGCATCGGCCTGTACCCGATGAAATTGCCCGCGACTTTGGGGATGGAAGCCGCCGGCGTGGTGGAGGCCGTGGGCGAGGGCGTCCAGCATCTGAAGGCCGGCGACCGCGCGGCCTACGCCAGCCAGCCGCCCGGCAGCTATTGCGAGGTGCGCGTGATGCCAGCCAAGTGCGTGTGCAAGCTGCCCGACGCAATCGACTTCGACACCGGCGCGGCGATGATGCTCAAGGGGCTCACGGCGCAATACCTGCTCAAGCGCGCCCAGCCGCAAGGCGGGCTGAACCCGGGCGATTTCGTGCTGTTCCACGCCGCGGCCGGCGGAGTCGGACTGATCGCATGCCAGTGGGCGCGGGCGATGGGCCTGCAGCTGATCGGCACGGCCGGCTCGGACACCAAGTGCGCGCTGGCAAGGGAACACGGCGCCGCGCACGCCATCAATTACGCGAAAGAAGACTTCCTGGCCCGGGTGAAAGAGATCACCGGCGGCAAAGGCGTCAAGGTCGTGTACGACTCCGTGGGCAAGGACACCTGGGAGAAGTCGCTCGACAGCCTGCAGCCGTTCGGCCTGCTGGCCTGCTTCGGCAATGCTTCCGGGCCCGTGCCGCCGTTCGCGCCGGGCATCCTCGCGGCGAAGGGGTCGCTCTATGTGACCCGGCAGACGCTCTTTACCCATATCGCCACGCGCGAAACCACGCAGTCCATGGCCGACGACCTGTTCGACGCGGTGACCAGCGGCAAAGTCAAGATCCGGATCGACCAGCGTTATCCGCTGGAGCAGGTGCAGCAGGCCCACCGCGACCTGGAAGCGCGCAAGACCACGGGCTGTACCCTGCTGACCCTGTGAGCCGGCCGTATCCCGACGCTGCCTGGCTGGCCGCGCTGCGCGCCGGCGCCGACCGTCCGCCGCGCCATCCCAGGATTGCGCTGTGGGCGGGCGAGGCGCGCATCGGCTCCGTGGAGCCGGATTTCTTCGGGCCGCTCACCTTGCCCGCCGGCCTGCTCACGAAGACGGTACGCGGCGGCGAAGCAGGCTGGCAAATCGACGGCGACGTCACCGCTGGCCTGCACGTACTGGCTATGGCCCTGCGCGCCGCCGGCCTGGCGCATGTCTGGCGCGACGAACAGCTGGCGGTGACGGACGAGAACGGACGGCGCCTCGGGACGGTGGAGCGTGCCGTCGTCCGGCCGTTGGGCATCACCACTTTCGCGGTGCACCTGATCGGCCTGTCCCCCGATGGCCGGCACTGGGTGCAGCAGCGGTCGCTGACCAAGGCCAACGACCCCGGCCTGTGGGACACCCTGATGGGTGGGATGATCCCCGCCACGGATTCGCTGGCGCAGGCGCTGGAACGCGAGACCTGGGAGGAGGCCGGGCTCAGGCTGGATCAGTTGGCGCAGTTGCGGCACGGCGGCCGGATCACCGTGCGCAGGCCGACCAGCGAGATCGGCGCCGGCTACGTCGTCGAGCACGCCGATTGGTACCGCTGCGTCGTCCCCACCGGCGTCGTGCCCGCGAACCAGGACGGCGAGGTGGCGCAATTCCGGCTGATGGATGGCGATGAGGTTGCGGCCCGCCTGGAGCGTGACGAATTCACGATCGAAGCGGCCCTGATCCTCGCGGAAGCGGCGCTGTAGTCGTCTTCCGACAAGCGGCGGGCGCGGGGCAGGGTGAAACCTCCTACAGGCGCCAGGCCTTTCCGCTTGCAGCGTGCCCGAGGGTAGCGGGGTAAAGTGGCTTCAGCTGATCGAGGTCGTGCCCGCGCGGCCAGCGTTAGGCACGGCCTCGATCGAAAGACAGTCATGAAGTTCCGTGCTTACATCGTCGAGGACAGTCCGACGATCCGTGAGAACCTGATCGAGACGCTCGAAGAACTGGCGCTGGTCGAGCCCGTGGGCGCCGCCGAAACCGAACGCGAAGGCAAGAATTGGCTGGCCCAGAACGACGCGTACTGGGACCTCGCGATCATCGACCTGTTCCTGAAAGAAGGCAGCGGCCTGAACATCCTCGAAGCCTGCCGCTACCGGCGTCCGACGCAGAAGTGCGTCGTTTTGAGCAATCACGCGACCAAGGACGTGCGCTGGCGCTGCGCCCAGCTCGGGGCGGATGCCGTGTTCGACAAGTCCACCGAGATCGAAGACCTGGT
The DNA here is from genome assembly GCA_035559095.1 of Ramlibacter sp. GTDB lineage: Bacteria > Pseudomonadota > Gammaproteobacteria > Burkholderiales > Burkholderiaceae_C > Ramlibacter. The sequence goes on along the minus strand of DATMBW010000542.1, from coordinate 1,918 downwards.
CGACTATTGCGTGAAAGAGCGGGTCAAGGCCGGGCGCTGACCCGCTTTAAGAATACCGACACCTCTTCTGCGAAACCTTTGCGTCCTCTGCGCACGGGGGTCCGATCCCGATTTCGCGGCGCGTGCAATCAGGGCCGGTCCGCCAGCTGGGCCTGTCGCAGCCGGCTGGGCGCCAGCGCGCCGGCCGAGTCGAGGATCGGGTAGGCGATCGAGCAGATGTGCGAGTTGATCCGCTTCAGGTCGCTGATCAGGTCGATGTGCAGCGAACTGGTTTCGATGCTCTGCACCGTATTGCCCGTCAGGCGCGTGAGGTGGGTGGAGGCGTACGCGCGCTCCAGGTCGCGAAAGCGCGCCTTTTCCTCCAGCAGCTTCTGCGCGTCGCGCACCGAGCCGTTGAGGAACACGCTCATGCCAAGGCGCAGGTTGTCGATCAGGCGCGCGTGCAGCTCGCAGATTTCGGCCATGCCTGCGTCGGAAAAACTGCGCCCCGCCTTGATCTTCTTGTCCTCGATGTCGATCAGGATCCGCTCCACGATGTCGCCGATCTGCTCCATGTTGATCGTGAAGCTGATGATGTCGGTCCAGCGCCGGCTCTCCTCCTCGCCCAATGCCTCGCGCGAGATCTTGGTCAGGTAGTACTTGATCGCCGAATACAGCTCGTCCACGCTGTCGTCGAGCTTGCGCAGGTCCTGCGCCAGCTTCAGGTCGTTGTTCTTGATCACCGCGAGCATGCCGACCATCATCGTCTCGACCACGTCCGCCTGGTGCAGCGCTTCGCGCGCCGCGCAGGAGATCGCCAGGGACGGCGTTTCCAGCGCCGACGGGTCCAGGTGATGCGGCCGGCCCGCGACCAGGCTGCGGTCCGGCTTGGGCAGCCAGTGGTCGACCCAGCGCGCCACCAGCCGCGTGAGCCCGATGAACAGCACCGCCACCAGGACGTTGAAGCACAGATGGAACAGCACCACGACGGTGGCGCTATCGTGCACGAAGGGGCGGACATGGCGCAGCCACAGTGCCGCCAGGGGCGCGGCGACGAGGACGCCCAGGGCCTTGAACATGAAGTTGCCCACCGGGACTTGCCGCACCTCCACGGCCGATTTCGCCGTCGTGAGCACCCCGAGCAAGCCGCTGCCGAGGTTGGCGCCCAGCACCAGACCGAGCGCGGGCTCCAGCGGTATCAGGCCCGATGCCGCCATGGTGGCGATCAGCAGAACGATGGCCAGGCTGGAGTACGCCAGCACCGACAGGAACGCGCCCACCGTGATCTCGAGCAGGAGGTCGGTGGAGATCGAACCCAGCAGCGCCCTGACCACCTCGGACCGGGTCATGATTTCCGTCGATGCGGCCACCAGGCGCAGCGCCAGAAGCATCAGACCGAGCCCGATCAGGATGCGGCCGAAACGGCCCGCCGGGTTGGTTTCGCGGGTGAGGTGGAGCACCACGCCCATGAAGATGAACAGCGGTGAAAGCCACGAGAGGTCGAACGAAAACACCACGGTCATCAGGCTGGTGCCGATGTCCGCTCCCAGCATCACAGCCAGCGCCATCGGCAGGGTGACCAGGCCCTGGCCGACGAACGACGAGACGATCAGGCCGGTGGCGGTGCTCGACTGCACCAGCGCCGTGACGCCCAGGCCCGAGATGGCGGCCGTCCATCGGTTGGCCGCGCTGTGGGCCAAGACGTTGCGCAGGTTGGCGCCGAACACCCTGAGGATGCCGGTTCGAACGAGATGCGTACCCCAAACCAGCAGCGCGATCGCCGCCAGAAGATTCAAGAGATGCTTCATTGCGTCAGGTCAACTATACGCTTGGTGCGGCGCAGCATGGGGCGCAACGGCAGTGATGCTCACAAGCTTGTCATGCCGGGCTCGACCCGGCATCCATGACTTCCTGGATTGCGGGTCAAGCCCGCAATGAC
>DATMBW010000541.1:0-2200 GCA_035559095.1 Ramlibacter sp. | reverse complement strand
CGGCGGGCTTCAACGGGCACCTGACCAAGCCAGCCGAACCGGACCGGGTCTTCGCGCTGCTGAAAGAACTGCTCGCTGCACCCGGCGGTGCCGAGTAGAGTCGATCCCGATCGGGCACTGCCCTAGCGCTTGCCGAGCCGCTCTGCGCGGCGTAGCGGCCGCCAGCGACCTTCGGGCTGCGCCAGCCGGTTCGCGACGATGCGAAACACTTGCGGGTGCGTCCCCATGCCCAGGTGACTTGCCGAGACTTCGACGCTTTCCGAATTCACCGTTTTCTTTTCGATGCAGCCGCGCCACGAGACGATGCCGTCGGACTTGCTGAAGATCGAGGTCGTGGGCACGGGCGGGCACTCGCGCAGCCGCGCCTCGAGTTCGGGCGTGAGATGCGACTGATCGCGATTGAGCAGCTTGTACACGGTGCCGGCGCGATTGCCTTCGCCCAGCGAAGCGAAGGGCGTCCCCAACGTGATCACCTGGCGCACGCTGTCGGGGCAGCGCTTGGCGATTTCGCGCGCATAGACGCCTCCCAGGCTCCAGCCGATCAGGCTGGCTTTGCGGCCATGCGCCCGGTGCAGATTACGCACCCGCTGCTCGAACCTGCCCAACCAATCGTCCAGGACGCCGCTGGGCCCGGTGTTGATCCCGCCATCCCAGTCATGGACGGTAAAACCCGAGTCTGAAAGAAAGCCACGCAGGTGCGAAGTGGTGAAGGCCCCGCCACCCAGCCCAGGGTACACGACCACGGGATGGCCGTCGCCCACCGGCAGGGCATCGCAGCCATTGCGCGCGGCGCAGTAATCGAACAGGGCACGCAAGGGCTCCATGGCAAGAAGCGAAAGGGGCGGTGCGTGCGGCGCAGGGGAGTAAGCATGTGTTGAGTCCATGCCCTGCAATGTGCCGGGTCAGGGGTGGGGGCCTTGTGAGACGGGGCGGAGTTGCCTGTAGGACGGAGTCACCAATGCTGCACTGCAACAGTGCGGATGACAACTTTTGCGTGAGGATCAGGGGCCTGCGCGGCTCTGCCGCGCAGGCCCCTAGCCGCCGAAATCGAAGCCGCGCAGCGCCGCCTCGATCGCCGCGGCGGTGGCAACCGGCTTTTCCATCGGAAACAGGTGAGTGCCGTCCAGCATGATGATGCGGCCCTTGGTGACCTGCTGCGTCATCTGCATGCCGACCTGCTTCATCTCCTCGGACCCGCGCGCTCCGATGAAGGCCACCGAGCACTTCGGCGGATGTCGCCGCAGCAAGCGGTCGAGGTTGTCGGGCAAGGTGTTGTAGATCGCGGTCTCGATGTTGCGGTCGAAGCTCAGCACGCGCTCGCCGTCTTCGTCGTGCGTGCAGTGCGTCGCGTAATCGTGCAGCACCTGCCCGTCCCAGTTCGCAAACGCTCTCTTGTGGCGGAAATGCTCCAGCACGGCCTCTCGGGTGGGCCAGCGGTTCTTGCGCTGCCGGCTGATGCGGCCCGGCGAGATCGAGCCCACCAGCTGGGTGCGCTTGATCGCGCCCAATGCGGTGGCCTTCCAGCCGCCCAGCAGCGGGGCATCGAGCAGCAGCACGCCGCGGGCCAGCTGCGGATGGCGCGCAGCGCACATCAGGCTGAGGAACCCGCCCAGCGAATGGCCCACCAGGAAAGCCGGCTCGCCGTGCCGGTCGACTACGCGCGCCGTGAAATCGTGCAGTTGCTGCACCAGGTGGCGCCAGTTGTCGGTGACCGGATAGTCCGGGTCATGGCCGAATTTCTCGACCGCCTTGACCAGGAAACCGCGCGAGCGCAGGTTCTTGAACAGAACGCCATAGGTGGCAGCAGGAAAGCTGTTGGCGTGGGAGAAAACGATCAGAGACATCCGTTTATTGTCATCGCGGACGCAACTGCATGGATCCCGGATCGGGCCTGCCCCGGACTCCGATCCGGGGTCCGGGATGACAGTCCGCTGTCATTGCGGACTTGATCCGCAATCGAGGGACCCGCGATTGAGTCGGGGATGACGGCCCGAATCAGATCAGCCGTTCATCCGGCCGCGTGATCTTCTTCAGCGGCTTGCTGCGCGCGTCGGGGCATTTCAGCGGCGTTTCGGTATGCGTGTCGTCCCAGACCGGGTCTTCCAGGCTGTCGAACACCTCGCGCAGCTTCTGGCCCCAGCTGCTGTGCAGCATGCGGTAGTAGGGATTCTGCATGTCGATGCAGACGATCTTGTCGGTC
>DATMBW010000540.1:0-2173 GCA_035559095.1 Ramlibacter sp. | reverse complement strand
CGGCGGGCTTCGGGTAGCGCTGGCGAAAGCTCCGGTAGAACGCCTCGCTGGGCGCCGTCGCCACGTTGGGTAGCCAGTCGGCCACGGCTACGATGCGGCCGACCCCGGCATCGCCGATCGCCGCCGGAGCGCCCAGCGCGTTGCCGTAGAAGGTATAGAACTTGCCGTCGAAACCGACTTCCCGGGCGGCCTTGACCAGCAACGTGAGGTCATTCCCCCAGTTGCCGGTGATCACGGCCTGGGCACCGCTGGCCTTGATCTTCGCGGCATAGGGCAGGAAGTCCTTGACCCGTCCCATGGGGTGAAGTTCGTCGCCGGCGATCTGGATGTCGGGACGCTGCGCGCCGAGCTGGCGCCGCGCCTCGCGCAGCACGGCCTGGCCGAAGCTGTAGTCCTGGCCGATCAGGTAAGCGCTTTTCACGCCGCGGTCGTCCTTGAGCACTTCCATCAGCGCGGCCATGCGCATGTCCGCGTGGGCGTCGAAGCGAAAGTGCCAGTAGCTGCACTTCTCGTTGGTCAGGATGGGGTCGACGGCCGAGTAGTTCAGGAACAGCAGGCGCTTGCCCGGATCGCGCTCGTTGTGCTTGTTCACGGCGTCGATCAGCGCGGCCGCGACCGCGGACGAATTGCCCTGCACGATGAACTGCGCACCGTCGTCGACGGCGGACCGCAGCGCCGACAGGGCTTCCTCATTCTGGCCCTTGCTGTCGTACCGCTCCAGCGCCAGCAGTCGGCTGCCGCCCGGCAGCTTGACGCCGCCGCGCGCGTTCACCCGCTCCACCGCCCAGACGAGGTTGCGGAACACCGATTCCCCGGTGTTCGCGAACGCCCCGGACAGGGATTCGATCATGGCGATCTTTACCGGCGGCAGGCCTTGCGCCCACGCGGCGGCCGGGACAAGTAGCGACGCTGCCAGCGATTTCAAGAGGCTGCGGCGTTGATTTTTCACTCTGGCGTTCCCTTGAAAATCATCGCCGCACTCACACATGGGAGGCATGCGGCGATCACGGTTGAAAGTCGCGAAGTTTATAGGACGGGCCGGAACAAATACCGCCGTCCGCAACCCTCTTTATGACAAGGAGCTTGCCATGTTTTTCGCCCCCGTTCTTCGCACCCGCGCTGTTTCGCCGGCCTTCCGCTCTTTTGACCGCAGTTTCGAGCGGTTCGTCAACGATGCATTCTTCACCAACGCCACCCGGGGCTTCGACGTCGAACAGGACGATAAGGCCTGGACCGTGACGCTGGACATGCCGGGCGTCCCCAGGGAAGACCTGCAAGTCGACATTGAAGGCAGCATCGTTCGCATCGCGACGAAGGCCGAAGCCAAGCGCCAGTTCAAGGCGGCGTACGAGCTGCCGCAGGACATCGACGCCGCCGCCAGCGCCGCCAAGCTGGAGAACGGCGTGCTGACGCTGACCCTGGCCAAGCAGATCCCGGTTAGCAACGCGCGCCAGATCGAGGTCAAGTAAGGCAGGAACAGCCGTCTTTTAAAGCTCAGCCAGCGGCCAGCGCGGCTTCACGTCGAAAGCGTAAGTCCTGCTGGCCGCTTGCACGTTCGCCTGCAGCCGCATCGCCGCCGCCATCGCGATCATGGCGCCGTTGTCGGTGCATAGGTCCGGCTCGGGGTAGTGCACGTGCAGGCCGCGCTTCGCGCCGGCGCCCTCGAGCTGCGCTCTCAATGCCTTGTTGGCGCCCACACCGCCGGCAACCACCAGCCTGTCCAGGGCACAGCGGTCCAGCGCCGCCAGCGATTTCTTCACCAGCACCTCCACGATCGCCGCCTGGGTGGACGCCGCGAGGTCGGCCTTGCGGGCCTGAAGCTGCGGCCCCAGCTTCCTGGCCTGCGTCAGCACGGCGGTCTTGAGTCCCGCGAAAGAAAAATCCAGGTCGCCGCTATTCAATAGGGGCCGGGGCAGCTTGAACGCCTGCGGGTCACCCTGCTCAGCCAGCCGCGCCAACGCCGGCCCGCCGGGGTAGTCCAGCCCCATGAGCTTGGCCGACTTGTCGAAGGCCTCACCCGCGGCATCGTCGATGGATTCGCCCAGCAATTCGTAACGGCCGACGCTCTCCACCCGCATCAGCTGCGTGTGGCCACCGGATACCAGGAGCGCGACAAATGGAAACCGGGGCGGATCACTGCCCAGGAAAGGCGACAGCAGATGGCCTTCCAGGT
>DATMBW010000539.1:0-7027 GCA_035559095.1 Ramlibacter sp. | reverse complement strand
CATCGGCACCATCCTCAAGGTGGACGATTACGCGCGCGTCACGGTCATTACCGGTGCCTCCGAAATCGGACAGGGCATCGACGCGGTCATCACGCTGATCGTCGCCGAAGAGCTGGGCGTTCCGCTGGAACACGTGACCATCGTCAACAACGATTCCGACGTGGCTCCGTGGGACGTCGGCGTGCACGCATCGCGCACCACCTTCATCGCCGGCAACGGAACGCGCCGTGCCGCGCGCAAGGCAAAGGCGCAGATTCTGAACGCGGCCGAGAAGATGCTCGGCGAACCCGCCGGGGACCTGGAGCTGCGCGGCGGCTCGGTGGTCCGCGACCGCGACGGCACGCCGCTCATCAAACTGGACCGCCTGCTGCGGCAGATGCATTTCCAGCAGGAGCCCGAGCTGGTGATGGTCACCGACAATTACGAGCCGAAGAGCGAGCCCGAGGGTGCCAAGCACGTCTCCGACCACTCCGCCGCGTATTCCCACGCAGTGCACATCGCAGAGATCACCGTCGACACGCTGACCGGCGAGATCAAGGTGGACAAGATCACGGTGGCGCAGGATGTCGGCCGCGTCATCAACCGCATGGGTCTGGAGGGCCAGATCGAAGGCGGTATCGCCATCGGCCTGGGTTACGCGCTGAGCGAGAACATGCAGATCGAAAAGGGCCTGCTGAGGAATCCCTGCTTCCGCGATTACAAGCTCATCACGGCGCCGGAGATGCCGCCGCTCGAGCTGCATTTCATCGAGAGCAATTGCGCCGAAGGGCCGTATGGCGCCAAGGGCGTTTCCGAGTTGCCGACGATCGTCATCGCGCCGGCCATCGCCAACGCGCTGTATAACGCGACCGGAGTGCGCATCTTCAATCCACCGATGTCGCCGGAAACGGTCGCCCGCGCCATCCACGAGAAGCGGGCGGGCGCGACTCCCGGCAAGGCGACCGTTCACGCCGGAGGCCTGGCAGTTTGAGCGCGCATGAAGCTGAAATACTTCGCTTGGCTTCGCGACAGCATGGGATGCGAGTCGGAAGACATCGTCCTGCCCAGCGAGATCAGGAATGTGGGCATGCTGCTCGACTGGCTTCCGACCCAGGACGAGCGCTTCAAGAAGGCGTTTGAGTACATCGATGTCGTGCTTATCTCGGTCAATCGACAACATGCAAATCGCGACCATCCCGTGCATGACGACGACGAGGTGGTGTTGGCGCCCCCAATCGCGGGCGGCTGAGGGGAGCATCCTGATCTTGATTTTCCTATCCTTGCCTGGCGAGAAACCTGACTGGAGGCCCGCATGAAATCCGTTCCGTCCCGCAGCATGACGGCCATCCTGGCATGCCGCGCCAGGCGCCGTCTTCACGGTATCGAGAAAGGTATGACCGCATGAGGCGGCGCACCGTTCTTTCTATGGAGCAGGCGCTGTCGCTGCCCTACGCGACGCTGCGCTTCGCGCAGCTCGGCTGGCGCGTCATCCGCGTCGAGGCCGTGGGCGGCGAGGGCCTGCGCGGCGATCCCAACCGCTACATCGGCTCGCGCGTCGCCGACGACGACCGGCGCAGCTACTTCATCGCCCCCAACGTAGGCAAGGAGGCGATCGCGATCAACCTCAAGGACGAACGGGGCCAGCAACTGCTTGGACGCCTGATCCGCGAGCTCGACGTCGATGTGTTCTGCTGCAACACGGTGCCCTCGCGGTATCGCAGCCTCGGCATCGATCCTGAGACGCTACGCGCGGCGCGTCCCGACCTGATCTGGGGCGGCATCTCGGCGATGGGGCCGGCCTTCCCGGACGCGCCCGGCTACGACCCGGTGATCCAGGCGATGGCCGGCTACATGGAGGTGACCGGCGAGCGCGACGGCCCGCCGATGCTCGCCGGCATCCCGGTGATCGACCTCAAGGCCGGCGACGAGCTCTACGCCAACGTGATGCTGGCGCTGCTGGAGCGTCATGAAACCGGCGCCGGCAAGGAAATCCATGTCTCGATGCTGCAGGCCGCGGCGTCCTGGCTGATCACCGTGCTGCCGCTGATCGACTTCGACTGCAAGCCCGACGAGATCACGCGCGCCGGCAACGAGCATCGCAAGTTCATTCCGACCAACGTCTACCCGACGAGCGACGGCTATGTCTTTCTGGCGATCGGCAGCGACGTGCAGTGGCGCCGCCTCACGGCGGTCCCGAAGTTCGCCGTGGTCGCCAACGAGGTGCGCAAGACCAACGAAGGCCGGCACGCCGAGCGCGCGGCGATCCACCGCGACATCGGCGCCGTGACCCGGCAGCATACGTCCGAAGAGATACTGGCCGACCTGCGCGGCGCCACCATTCCGGCCACCCGCATCCACGACATCCGCCAGACGCGCGAGCTGCCCGCTTTGCGCGATAAATTGACCCGCACCCTGATGCCCGACGGCCGCACGCTGCACATGCAGCCGATGGCGGTGGACCTCCCGGGTGCGGCGGGAGCGCTGGGTTTTCCGCCGAAGTATGGTCAGGATACGACACCCGTTCTGGCCGAGGCCGGCCTGGGCGCCGACGAGATACAGTCCCTCTACGGTGCCGGCGTCGTGGCCTGAGCACCGATTTCGTTCGATCCACCACTAACAAGGAGACATTCATGAAATCGACACGACTCTCGCTCATCGCCGCTGTCTGCGCCCTGGCCGCCGCCGGCGCGAACGCCGAAATCACCATCGGCGTTTCGCTCGGCACCACCGGCCCCGGCGCCTCGCTCGGCATCCCGTACAAGAACGCGTTCCAGCTGGTGCCCAAGACCCTGGGCGGCGAGCCGGTGCGCTACATCATCCTGGACGACGAATCCAAGCCCGACAACGCCGCCAAGAACGCGCGCAAGTTCGTCTCCGAGGACAAGGTCGACGCCATGATGGGCTCCACCGGCGTGCCTTCGGCGGTGGCGATGGCGCAAGTGGCGGCCGAAGGCAAGACGCCGCTGATCGCGTTGACGCCGCTGCCGCCGCTGGCTCCGGACCGCGCGCCCTGGACCATGATCGTGCCGCAACCCACCGAGCTGATGATGAGCGCGGTGGCGCAGCACATGAAGTCCAAGGGCATCAAGACCGCGGGCTTCATCGGCTTTTCCGATACCTGGGGCGACCTGGTCTACAACGCCATCAATTCGCTGGCGCCGGCCAACGGCTTCAAGATGGTCACCAACGAGCGCTACGGCCGCCCGGACACCAGCGTGGCCGGCCAGGTGCTGAAGATCACCGCCGCCGCGCCCGACGCCGTGGTGGTGGGCGGCTCGGGCTCGCCCGCGGCGACGCCGCAGATCGCCTTGGTGGAGCGCGGCTTCAAGGGGCCGATCTACCACAACCACGGCACGGTGAACCTGCCTTTCATCCAGACCGGCAAGAAAGCGGCCGAAGGCGCGATCGCGCCCACCGGCGCCTTGATCGTCGCCGAGGAGCTGCCGGCCGACTTCCCGACCAAGACGGTGTCGCTGGACTTCGTCAAGCGCTACGAGACCGCTTTCGGCGCCGGCAGCCGCAACGCCTTCGCCGGCTACACCTACGACGGCGTGCTGCTGCTCGACGCCGCCGCCGGTGTGGCGCTGAAGAAGGCCAAGCCCGGCACGCCGGAGTTCCGCGCCGCGCTGCGCGACGCGCTGGAGAACGTCAAGAACGTGGTTGGCACCCATGGCGTGTACAACATGACGCCCACCAACCACAACGGCCTGGACGAACGCGCGCGCGTGCTGGTGCAAGTCGTCAACGGCGAATGGCGCCTGATGAAGTGACGTGAAGTGATGCCGGGCCGGCACCCGCCGGCTCGGCCTGCCGCGCATCCCTCCATAGCTCCCCGACAGTACCCAAGCACCAAACCCCACCCAGATGACTGCCGACATCGCGCTCTGGCTGATCCAGGACGGCGTGACCACGGGCGCGATCTACGCCTTGCTCGCGCTGGCGCTCCTGCTGGTCTTCGCCGTCACCCGCGTTATCTTCGTGCCGCAGGGCGACTTCATCTCCTTTGCCGGACTCACGCTGGGCATGCTGCAGCTCGGGCAGGTTCCCGGCACGATCTACCTGCTGGTGGGCGGGGGCGTGCTGGTCACCGTGCTCGACGGCTACGCTGCCTGGCGCGACCGCGCCCCGCGGCGGCTGCTGCGCATCGTGGCGCTGAACCTCGCGCTGCCGTTGGCGCTGGCCCTGATCACGGTCTGGGCCGCGCCGCGCAAGCTCGATGCGGGGTGGCTGATGGCATTGACGCTGGCGCTGGTGGCCCCGCTCGGGCCGATGCTGTACCGCATCGTGTACCGGCCGCTGGCCGACGCTTCGGTGCTGGTGCTGTTCATCGTCTCGATGGCCGCGCACTATGCGCTGTCGGGCCTGGGGCTGGTGATTTTCGGTGGCGAGGGGCTGCGCACCAACCCGATCTCCGACGCCAAATTCCCCCTCGGCGTGCTGCAGATCGGCGCGCAGAGCCTGTGGGTGCTGGCCGCGTCGCTGCTGTGCATGATGGCGCTGTGGGCCTTCTTCGAGCGCTCCCTCACCGGCAAGGCGCTGCGGGCCACGGCGATGAACCGCATCGGCGCGCGGCTGGTCGGCATTCCGACGGCGCTGGCCGGGCAGCTCGCGTTCTGGCTGGCAGCGGGCATCGGCGCGCTGTCGGGCATCCTGATCTCGCCGATCGCGACCATCTATTACGACACCGGCCTGATGATCGGGCTCAAAGGCTTCGTCGGCGCCATCCTCGGCGGCATGGCCAGCTACCCGCTGGCCGCGCTGGGCGCGCTGGTGGTCGGAATGCTCGAAGCCTACGCTTCGTTCTGGGCCAGCCCCCTGAAGGAAAGCATCGTGTTCGGCTTTTTGATCCCGGTGCTGCTGTGGCGGTCGCTGAGCTCGCGCCACCCCGCCGTGGAGGATGAGGAAGAATGAGCGCGGCGCAACCTATCGAACGGCGTTCTCTGTCGATTGGCAGGGCGAAGGCGCTATGGTGGCTCGTCGGCCTGCTGGTGCTGCTGCTGCCGCCCTGGCTGCTGCCGGAGTTCCACGTCACGCTGCTCAATTACATCGGCATGGCCACGCTGGTGGCGCTGGGGCTGGTGGTGATGACCGGCGTCGCCGGCATCGTGTCGTTCGGCCAGCAGGCGTTCGTCGGCATCGCCGCCTACGCCACGGCGGCGCTGACGGTGCTGGCGGGCGGATCGCCCTGGCTCGGCCTGGCTGCCAGCCTGACGCTGGTCGGTGCCTGCGCCGCGCTGATCGGCTGGGTCACGCTGCGCCTGTCGGGCCATTACCTGTCGATCGCCACCATCGCCTGGGGCATCGCGATCTATCACCTGTTCGGCAATCTGCCCCAGATGGGCCAGTACAGCGGCATCGACAACCTGCCCGCCGTGTCGGTGGCGGGCTGGGCCTTCGACAGCGGGCGCAAGTCCTACCTGCTGATCTGGGCCGCCACGCTGCTCGCGCTGTCGGCAGCGCGCAACCTGCTGGACTCGCGCTCGGGACGCGCCATTCGCGCGCTGCGTTTCCGCGCCGCGATGGCCGAAAGCTGCGGCGTCGATACTGCCGCACTCAAGCAGGTTGTGTTCATCCAGGCGGCCCTGCTGGCGGGCGTGGCGGGCTGGCTGCATGCGCACTTCCTGCGCTTCGTCAGCCCGCATGCCTTCGGCGTCAATGCCGGCATCGACTACCTGTTCATGGCCGTGATCGGAGGGGCCAGCAACGTGTGGGGCGCGCTGGTCGGCGCTTCGATCATGACGGTGGCCAAGGAGTGGCTCAAGGACGTGTTGCCCCAGCTGTTCCAGCACACCGGCAATTACGAGACCATCGTCTTTGGCGCGCTGATGATCCTGCTGCTGCGCCACTCGCGCGAGGGACTGGTGCCGTCGCTGACGCGCTGGTGGCCGCTGTCGTGGCGGCTGCAGCGGGCGCCGCGCACGGCGCCACCCACGGACGCCGCGCCGGCGCCGCGCCGCGAGCGTCCCGCGGCCGGCACGCCGCTGCTGGAAGTGAGCGGGCTGCAAAAGCGCTTCGGCGGGCTGGTGGCGGTCAAGGAGATGTCGTTCTCGATGCGCGCCGGCGAGATCATGGGGCTGATCGGTCCCAACGGCGCGGGAAAGAGCACGCTGTTCAACCTGGTCAGCGGCGCGCTGGACGCCAATGCCGGGCAAGTGCGCTTGCTCGGCGAGCGCATCGACGGCCGGCCCTCGCGCGAGATCGCGCGCCGTGGCCTGGCGCGCAGCTTCCAGCATGTGCACCTGGTCTCGCGCATGTCGGTGCTGGACAACGTGGCGCTCGGCGCGCACCTGCGCGGCGCCAAGGGCACGCTGGCCGCGATGCTGCGCAGGGACCGCGCCGAGGAGGCCCGCCTGCTGGCCGAGGCCGCGCGCCAGATCGAGCGGGTGGGGCTGGGCGCGGCGATGCACGAGCCGGCGGGCAACCTGCCGCTGGGGCGCCAGCGCGTGGTCGAGATCGCCCGGGCGCTGGCCGCCGACCCGCTATTGCTGCTGCTCGACGAGCCCGCCGCCGGCCTGCGCTACGCGGAAAAGCAGGCGCTGTCGGAGCTGCTGCGGCGGCTGCGCGGCGAGGGCTTGACCATCCTGCTGGTCGAGCACGATATGGAATTCGTGATGGGCCTGGTGGACCGGCTGGTGGTGATGGACTTCGGCGAAAAGATCGCCGAAGGCCTGCCCAACGAAATCCAGCGAAACCCGGCCGTGATCGAGGCTTACCTCGGGGGTGTGGAATGAGCGCTGCGCAGAACCGCTTCAAGCAAGCTCGCGCCCCCTCGGGGGGCAGTGCAGCCGCATTTGCGGCAAACGTGGGGGCCCAATGACCGACGTATCCCGCTTGCTCGAAGTGCGCGACCTGCATGTCTCCCATGGCAAGGTCGAGGCGGTGCATGGCGTGACGCTGGAGGTCGATGCCGGCTCCATCGTCACGGTGATCGGGCCCAACGGCGCCGGCAAGTCCACGCTGCTCGCGGCGCTGATGGGCCTGTTGCCCAGCCGCGGGACCGTGCGCTACGCCGGGCGCGATGTCGCCGGCGTGCCGGTGGAGTCGCGCG
>DATMBW010000538.1:0-8707 GCA_035559095.1 Ramlibacter sp. | reverse complement strand
GGACTCCCCTGCTGCGCAACAAGGTGCGCCGGCAAGCCGAAGCCAGCCTGCAACGCTATCTGGCCAACGCGGGTGCGGCCTGAAATGCGGGGCGCGCTCAGGGCCCCAGGTCGGGCGGTAGCGCCGCAATCACGCGGACGTTCAGGCCCGCCAGTCTCGTCTTGAGCGCCAGCACGGCGGCATCCTTGCTCAGCAACAGGCATTGGCGCGAAACCGCCAGGTCGACGAACTTCTGGTCGTCCGGATCGGCGCAGGTGACCGGCGCCCGGGCGGGCGCTTCGACCATGCGCGCATGGCGGTCGAAGCCGGCGAGCACATCCGTGGCGCGCAGCCCGACGGACGTCAGCCTGGATGCGATTTGCGCATAGCCCAGCACGCGCTCGAGTTCGTCCCGCATCGCAGGGGTTGCGAGCCAGTCGAGCTGCCCGAGCGAAAGCGCCGATTGCAACGGCTGGGCCGCCGGATCGCCGAAGACGAACAGGTCCAGGACGACGTTGGTGTCCAGCACCAGACATACCGGGCGCAAGGGCTCAGGGTTCAACTTCGTCGTCTAGATTCCGTTCAGGTTCCATTCTCCGGGCCGAACCCCTGACCATGTCGAACCTGAAAAGCCGGCACTCGATCGGGCCATTCCACATCGGCACCCGGCGTGATTCCTTCAGCCGCATGCGCGACGGCAGCTTGAGGTCGGGCGTGAGCACCCACGCGGTCCAGCCCGGGTAGTTTTTTTTCCAATGCGAGGCGAGCTGGCTGAAGAAATCGCCGCCATCGCCTGTCTGCGCGCGCTCGCGCCCACCCTGGCTGCGGCCGGCCACGCCCGCCGTCTCGATGCGCTCGCCATAAGGCGGGTTGACCAGCATCACGCCGGGCTCCCCGGTGGGCGGCATGCGCTGCAAGGCGTCGCCGCCGCGCAGTTGCAGCGCATCGGCCACGCCGGCGCGGCGCGCGTTGCGCACCGCGAAGTCGACCATCCGGAACGCCACGTCGCTGCCGAACACCGGCGCGCCGGGCGGCCGTTGCTGCGCCTTCGCCTCTTCCCGCAGCGCGTTCCACACATGGGCCTGGAAGGCCAGCAGCTTTTCAAAACCGAAGCGGCGCAGCTGGCCCGGGGCGATATGGCAAGCCACCTGCGCCGCCTCGATGGCGATCGTCCCGCTGCCGCAGCACGGGTCGTACAGCGGCACCGTGGCGTTCCAGCCGCTCGCGGCGATCATGGCGGCGGCCAGCGTTTCCTTCAGCGGCGCCTCGCCCTTGTCCTCGCGCCAGCCGCGCTTGAACAGCGGCTCGCCCGAAGTGTCGATGTACAGCGTGGCGCTGTCGCTGGTGAGGTGCGCGTAGATGCGCACGTCGGGCCGCTGCGTGTCCACATCGGGCCGCTCGCCGCCCTTGCGGCGAAAGCGATCGGCCACCGCGTCCTTGATCTTCAAGCCCGCGAAGTTCAGGCTTTTCAGCGGGCTGTGCTGCGCCGTGACCTCGACCTTGAAGCTTTCGCGGGTCGTGAACCAGATCTCCCAGGCCACGGCGCCGGCGGCCTCGTACAAGTCGGCCTCGCTGCGATAAGGCGTGTGGGACAGCTGGACCAGCACACGCTGGGCCAGCCGGCTGTGCAGGTTCAGGCGCATGGCGTCGCGCCAGGATGCGCGCAGCGCGACGCCGCCGCGTCCGGTCAGCAGGTCGTCGCCGGCCAGGCCGGTGAGCCTGTGCACCTCGTCGGCCAGGAAGCCTTCCGCGCCGGCGGCGCAGGGCAGGAACAGTTGCAACTGGTTCACGGATCTCTTTTCGCGATGGGGCGCGCCTAGAGCGCTTTTCTCAGGTTCGCCGGCGCGATGCGCAGCGCCTCGCGGTACTTGGCGACGGTGCGGCGAGCGCATTCGATGCCCTGCTCCTTGAGCATGTCCGAAATCTGGCTGTCCGACAGCGGCTTCTTCAGGTTCTCGCAAGCCACGAACTGCCGGATCAGCGCGCGCACCGCGGTGCTCGAAGCGTTGCCGCCGGTCTCCGTTCCCAGCGCAGAGCCGAAGAAGTATTTGAGTTCAAAGGTGCCGTAGGGCGTGCCCATGTATTTCGCGGTGGTCACCCGGCTGATGGTCGACTCGTGCAATCCGAGCTCGTCGGCGATTTCGCGCAGCACCAGCGGGCGCATGGCGAGCTCGCCGTGCACGAAGAAGTTCTTCTGCCGCTCCACGATCGCATTGGACACCCGCAGGATGGTGTCGAAGCGCTGCTGGATGTTCTTGATGAACCAGCGCGCCTCCTGCAGCCGTTGCTGCAGCGCCTGGTGGCCCTCGCCCTTGTGGGCCTTGAGCGCGCCGGCGTAGACGTCATGCACCCGCAGGCGCGGCATGACATCGGGGTTGAGCTGGACACGAAATCGCATCTGCCCGCCCCGCGCCACCCGTGTGACCAGAACGTCCGGAACGACGATGTTGCGCTCCAGGTCGACGAAGCGCCGCCCGGGCTTGGGCTCCAGCCGGGTGATCAGCCCGATGGCGCAGCGCACCTGCGCGTCGCTGTCGCCGCACAACTGGGTCAGCCGCTTCACGTCGCGCCGCGCCAGCAGTTCCATCGGCTGCGCGCAGATGCGCAGCGCCGTCGCGCAGGCGGGCGGTGCATCGCCGGCAGCCGACATGGCCTTGAGCTGCAGCGACAGGCACTCGGCCAGCGACCGGGCGCCCACGCCGACCGGCTCGAGGTTGTGCAGCAACCCCAGCGCCACCCGGAACCGGTGCACCAGCTCCTCCTGCTGCTCGGGGTCGTGCGGCGCCAGCCCGGCGGCCAGGGATTCCAGCGAGTCGTCCAGGTAGCCGTCGTCGTTGAGCGACTCGATCAGGAAGCGCAGGACATAGCCGTCTTCCTCCGACAGGCGCAGCCCGAGAGCCTGGCGGTGCAGATGCTCCTGCAGTGTTTCCTGGACGTACGCCAGCTCGGTGGCGTCCGCTTCGTCATCTCCGCCCAGGTTGTTCTTGCGCGGCGGCGCCTCGCCACCCCATTCACCGTCGTCGGCGACAACCTCGGTGCTGCCATCGCCTTCCCAGCTGGGCGCCTCGGCATCCGGACCGGTTGCAGGCTCGGGGTCGCCCGCCAGGCGTGATTCGTCCTGCGGTGCCGGGGTGAATTCGGCCAACTCCGCCTCGCGCTCGTTTTCCGGCACGGGCGTGTCGGCCTGCGCCAGGCCGAACTCGTCGCGCGGCGCCTCATCCTGGTTCAGCTCCAGGAACGGGTTGTCGTCGAGCATCTGCTCGACCTCCTGCGACAGCTCCAGCGTGGACAACTGCAGCAGACGGATCGACTGCTGCAGCTGGGGCGTCAGGGCCAGGTGCTGCGAGACGCGAAGCGACAGCCCCTGCTTCATGGCAAATCCGGCACCATCTACATCCGGAAATGTTCGCCGAGGTAGACGCGGCGCACGTCGGCGTTGTTCACGATCTCGGAAGGCGTGCCTTGGGCGAGCACGTTGCCGTCGCTGATGATGTAGGCGTGGTCACAGATGCCCAGGGTCTCGCGCACGTTGTGGTCCGTGATCAGCACGCCGATGCCGCGCGACTTGAGGAACCCGATGATGCGCTGGATCTCGATCACGGCGATCGGGTCGATGCCGGCAAACGGCTCGTCCAGCAGGATGAAGCGCGGCTGGGTCGCCAGCGCGCGCGCGATCTCCACGCGGCGGCGCTCCCCGCCGGACAAGGCCACCGCCGGCGAATCGCGCAGATGGTCCACGCGCAGGTCCTGCAGCAGCGCCGTGAGGCGCTTTTCGATTTCCGGGCGCGCCAGCGGCTGGCCCTGCCCGTCGCGCTGCAGCTCCAGCACCGCCCGCACGTTCTCCTCGACATTGAGCTTGCGGAAGATCGACGCTTCCTGCGGCAGATAGGACAGCCCCAGGCGCGAGCGGCGGTGGATCGGCATGTGCGCGACCGACTTGCCTTCGATGGAAATCTCGCCGGCGTCGGCGCGCACCAGGCCTACGATCATGTAGAAGGAGGTCGTCTTGCCGGCGCCGTTGGGCCCGAGCAGGCCTACGACCTCGCCTCTGGCCACTTCGAGCGACACGTCCTTGACCACCTTGCGGCTGCCGTAGGTTTTTTGCAGGTGCCGCGCCTGAAGCCGGCTCTGGCCGGCTTTCGGTTCGGCGCTACGCCCCGCAAGCGACGCCTCGATCACTTATTGCCTCCGTCCAGGCTGGTGCTCGGACGCAGCTGGACCGCCGGCTGAACCGGCCCGGCAGCCGGCGCCGACGCCCCCGGCCGCGGCGAAATGACGGCGCGCACGCGGCCTCCGACCGCCGGGCTTGCGGGCCCTCCATCGACGGTGAACACATCCGTGCCGTTGTCGTAGGTGATCACGTTGCCCACCATCTCGTCGCTGACCGTGCCGCCGCGGTAACGGCGCAGCTCCGCGCGCTTGACGAATTTCACCCGGTCGGCCTTGCCGTCGTATTCGATGGTTTCGCCCTCGCCCTCGATGTACTCGTCCACGCCCTCGCGTTTCTGGCGATAGAAGGCCAGCTTTCCGGACTCGGCCGTGACAACGCCATATTGATAACCCTCCGGGTCCTGCCTCACGTCCACCCGGGCCCCCCGGATCACGATCGTGCCCTTCGTGATCACCACCCGGCCCGTGAACACGCTGGTCTGCTTGAGGTCGTCGTAGCGCAGGGCATCCGCCTCCACGTTCATCGGCTTGTTCTTGTCGGCTTTTTCAGCCGTGGCCAAGCCCCCCGGCAGGGCCAGAGCGAGGAACAGCAGGACGGTCACGGAGGGTTTTTTCATTTGCGGAGCTGCTGGAGCGCGGGCCGACAACCACCAAGGCTCGCTGTCGAAGTTAAAGGCATGAATCTTGCTCTGCATTGTAGCCAGACAGACAGCAAAAAGCCCGCTCAGCGGGCTTTCATGCGTCAGGAAACAACGCCTGGCAGAGGCCGGCAGGGTCCCCTGGGGCGACCTCACCGGGACTTGCGCGACTCGGCAATGAGATAGTCGGTGACTTGAAGGGCGCGGTCCAGGGTGCCGGCCATGGTGCCATCGGTCAAGTAGCGCCCGGCGATGCCGATGGCGGGCACCCCCTGCACCTTGAAACCGTCCTGCAACTGCGTGGCGCGCCGCGCTTTGGTCGATACCGAGAACGAGTTGTACAGTTCCTTGAACTTGGCCCGGTCCAGGCCCTGCTTGGCCGCCCAATCGAGGATCAGTTCCTCGCGGTTGATGGCTTGCCGCTCCGCGTGGATAGCCTGGAACACCTTTGCGTGCAGTTCGCCCAGCTTGCCAAGCGCTTCGAGCGTGTAGAAAAGACGCTGCTGCGGCACGAAATCGTCCCGGAAGGCCACTGGTACCCGCTTGAGGACCACGTCGGCCGGCAGCTTCTTGCTCCAGGCATCGAGCTTGGGCTCGAAGGCATTGCAGTGCGGGCAGCTGTACCAGAAGAATTCGATGACCTCGACCTTGCCCGCCGGCGCATCGACGCTCACACGCTTGTCCAGCGCCAGGTAGTCCGTGCCCTCCTCCGGTTTGCGGGCTTGGGCCAGGACGGACGCGGGCAGGCCCCCGAGGGCGGTCGCGGCCAGAACGCAGGCGGCGCCCACGGAAAACTCTCGTCGATTCATGTCAATTCACTCCTTGGGAAACAGGTCAGAGCCCAGCTCAGCCGGAAGGTTCCAGGCGGCAACGCTCAACGCTGGACGCGCACGAGCGCGGTTTCAACGCCGCCGGCCTCCAATTTTTCCTTCTGGCGATCGGCGTCATCCTTCCGGTCGAACGGACCCACCCGCACGCGGAACACCTGGCGGCCGGACTGCTCGCGCTCCGTCACCCTGGCGTCGATGCCCATCAGCGAGAGTTTGGCGCGCTGGGCCTCGGCATCCTCGGCGGTGCGGAAAGCGCCGGCCTGCACGAAGTAAATGAACGGGTCGGATCCCGTCAAGGGCGAGGCCGAGCGCGCCGTGGCCAGATCGCCCAGCGGGTCCGCCGAGGGCGCCTTGCCGGGTTTCGCGCCCGGCGCCGCCGGCCGGTCCAGCGGACTGCCGGGCGAGGGAATGGTTGCCACGGGGGGCGCGGGAGCGGGAGTCACCATGGCCGGCGCGGGCGGTAGCGGCTTGGCCGGGTTCTTGCCGTACAACGGCGCGTTGGGATCCCAGTCGCGGTTCTTGCGGGTTTCCGCCGCGTCCTGCTCAGCGGTGCGGCTTTGGCCCCGATTCAGGAACGGAACGGGGACCTTCGTGACATAGACGGCCACCGCCAGGGCCGCGGCCAGGCCCAGCACCACCCCGATGATGATGCCCAGGATGACGGAACCACGCTGACTGTTTTTCACTTCTTTGATTTTCCTGCCGCAAGGCGGCCATGTTCTGCCGGCTACATCTTTCGCGGTGCGCCCACGCCGAGCACCGCCAAACCATTGTGCAACACCTGCGCGGTGGCCGCGACCAGCGCCAGGCGGGCCTGCCGAAGCTTTTCGTCGTCCACCAGGATGCGCTCGGCATCATAGTAAGTATGGTACGTGGCGGCCAGTTCCCGCAGGTAAAAGGTCACATCGTGGGGTGCGAAATCGGCCGCCGCGTTGCGCAGCATGTCCGGGTACTTGGCCAGTTGCAGCATCAGGGCCAGGGCCTGCGGACTTTCCAGGACCGACAGGTCGGCCCCGTCCAGGACCGATGGGTCGCCGCCCCACATGGCCAGCACCGAACAGATGCGCGCGTGCGCATACTGGACGTAATACACCGGGTTGTCGTTGTTCTGCGCCAGCGCCAGGTCGATGTCGAACACGTACTCCGTGTCGGGCTTGCGCGACAGCAGGAAAAAACGCACCGCGTCCTTGCTGGTCCATTCGATCAGGTCGCGCAGCGTGACGTAGCTGCCGGCGCGCTTTGATATCTTGACTTCCTCGCCGCCGCGCATGACGCGCACCATGGTGTGCAGCACGTAGTCGGGATAGCCCTGCGGAATGCCGACGCCGGCCGCCTGCAGGCCGGCACGCACGCGGGCGATGGTGCCGTGGTGGTCGGTGCCCTGGATGTTGACCACCTTGGTGAAGCCGCGCTCCCATTTGGTGATGTGGTAGGCGACGTCGGGCACGAAATAGGTGTAGCTGCCGTCGCCCTTGCGCATGACGCGATCCTTGTCGTCGCCGTACTCGGTGGACTTGAGCCACAGCGCGCCGTCGTGCTCGTAGGTCTTGCCCGCATCACGCAGTTTCTGCACGACGGCATCGACCTTGCCGCTGGTGTAGAGGCTGGACTCCAGGTAGTAGTTGTCGAAACGGATGTCGAAAGCCTTCAGGTCGAGGTCCTGCTCGTGGCGCAGCCAGGCGACGGCGAACATCCTGATGCCGTCCAGATCCTCGACATTGCCGCTGGCGGTGAACTGCCGGTCGTCCGAGCGCACCGTCTTGCCCGCCATGAAGTCGGACGCGATTTCCGCGATGTAGTCGCCGTTGTAGGCAGCCTCGGGCCATTGCGCATCGCCCGGCTTGAGTCCCATGGCGCGCAGTTGCACGCTCGTGGCCAGCGTGGCGATTTGCACGCCCGCGTCGTTGTAATAGAACTCGCGGGTCACGTCCCAGCCCTGGCTTGCATACAGGTTGCAGACGGCGTCACCCAGCGCCGCCTGCCGGCCGTGCCCGACGTGCAGCGGCCCGGTCGGGTTGGCGGAAACGAATTCGACCATCATGTGCTGGCCGTTCGCGGGCTGGACTCCGAAGTCCCGGCCCGCCGCCAGCACTTCCGCCACGACCTGCTGCTTGGCCTGGGCCTTCAGCCTGATATTCAGAAAGCCCGGTCCCGCGATGTCGATGGCCTCCACCCACGCGCGAAACGGCTGCGCCTCGAGCAGCGCCGATCGCAGGGACTCGGCCACTTGCCGCGGGTTGCGCTTGAGCGGCCGGGCCAGCTGCATCGCCGCGGTGCAGGCCAGGTCGCCGTGGGCCGCGACCTTGGGCGATTCGAACACCGCCTTGTCGCCCGCGCCGGGGAGCAGCCGTTCCAGCGCGGCTGCCAGGGCACCGAGCAATTCTTGTTTGACGAGGAGCATGGGTGGGGATTTTACGGGGCCACCGCTGGCGGCCGTGTCAGCCGCGGCGCTGCCAATATCGTTATGCTGGCATCCCGCTTTCGGGATATGTCACACACAATCCTAGGAGAAGCCATGAAGAAGCTGATTTCCCTGATGACTCTCGGCCTGGCCCTGTCCGTGGGCAGCGCTTACGCGGCCAGCCCCGCGGCGGCGCCGATGGGAGCGGGCTCGGCGCCCGCGATGACCAAGCAGCAGAACAAGATGGTCGACTGCAACAAGGACGCCACGGAAAAGGCCCTGAAGGGCGACGAGCGCAAGAACTTCATGAGTTCGTGCCTGAAGGAAAAGAGCGTCGCGCAGAAGGCGCAGCAGGAAAAGATGAAGTCCTGCAACAAGGACGCCGGCGACAAGAAGCTCAACGGCGACGAGCGCAAGAAGTTCATGAGCACCTGTCTGTCCGCATAAGAGAGAGCCGGCCGCAGGCCGCCACCAAGTTCAAGGCCCGCCTCGGCGGGCCTTGTTTCGTCCTTGTTACGCGGGCCTTGTTTTGTCCCGTTCATCGGGCCTTGTTTCGTCGCGTTCTTTCCTCGTTACCCCCCGAATCCGCGCGCCAGGAACACGGCCGCCAGCGGAATCCCGGCGACGATGTGAGCCTGAACCATGACCCACCTGCGCGCCTGCCGTATCTGGGCTTCGTCGGGAAGCGC
>DATMBW010000537.1:0-3455 GCA_035559095.1 Ramlibacter sp. | reverse complement strand
ATCGCAGCATCCGCCGCCGCGCGCGGATGCCGGTCGCTGGATGCGCCGGTGTCCGGGGGCGACATCGGTGCCCGCGACGCGAAACTCTCGATCATGGTGGGAGGCGCCGGCCAGGCGTTCGACGAAGCGCTGCCTGTCCTGCAACTGATGGGCACCAATATCGTGCTCCAGGGCGGCCCGGGCGCCGGGCAGCACACCAAGATGTGCAACCAGGTCGTGATCGCGTCCACCATCATGGGCGTTTGCGAAGGACTTGCGTATGGCAAGGCGGCAGGGCTGGACCTGTCCACCGTGCTCAAGTCGATCGGCGCGGGTGCGGCCGGCGGATTTCAGCTCAACGTGCTGGGCGCCAAAATCATCAACGGCGACTTTGCGCCCGGATTCTTTATCGAGCATTTCATCAAAGACCTGCGCATCGCACTGGTTGAAGCGCAGCGCATGAATCTGGAACTGCCCGGCCTGGCGCTCGCGCGCAAGCTGTATATGGTGCTGGTCGAAAAGGGCCACGCCCGACTGGGCACGCAGGCGCTGTACAAGTACTACGGGGCCTGACCATGAGCATGGAAATGACCGGCGAGTACCGGATTCCCGCGCCACGGCAGCGCGTCTGGGAGGCGCTGAACGATCCGGCCGTTCTCAAGGCTTGCATTCCCGGTTGCAAGCAGCTCGAGAAAGTTTCCGACACCGATTTCAACGCCATCGTGGCGACCAAGGTCGGGCCGGTGTCGGCCACTTTCAGGGGATCGGTGAACCTGTCGGAGCTGGATCCGCCCAACGGCTACACGCTGATCGGCCAGGGGCAGGGCGGCGCAGCCGGCTTTGCGCGGATGGGGGCGCGTGTTTCGCTCAAGCAGGAAAGCGACGAAACCGTGCTCGCTTACGCGGCGCAAGCCGACATCGGCGGCAAGCTCGCTAGCGTAGGGAGCCGCCTGGTCCAAACCGTCGCCCGCAAGAACGCGGACGATTTCTTTTCGGCGTTTTCCAGGCAGCTCGGAGGCACCGGCGTGCAGGAGTCTGCGGTCGCCGTGGCGCCGGCCAGCGTTGCGGCTGTTCCCGCGGGTACAGCAGCGGCCGGTTGGGGCGCAGGCTTGGGCGCGCCCGTGCCCGCATGGCTGGTGGTCTTCGCCACGGCACTGGGGCTCGGCCTCGGGTATTGCATCGCCTTGCTCGCGCGCTAGCAGTCTTCGCGCGAAGCTCGCAAGTCCTGGCTGGCCAGACCTGGGGCGCAAAGGCGGGGCCGGGCACCGCCTGCCGACGACGCGCGACCGCCTGGCCTTCAGTGCCGGCCGGACTCGGAGGTGGACTGGCCCATCTCCGCGGATTCCTGCCCGCGGACTTCACCGAACCCGCTGGGATCGTCCAGCGTCGCCAGGGAATTGTGGACTTTCCTCACGCCAGGCATCCCGGTCAGCTGCGACAGCAAGCCATCCAGTTCCTTGGCGAGAACCTGCCCGGTGAGGCGGACCACGCCGTCTTCCACCGACACCTCGATGGCCCGCGGATGGCTCACCAGCAGGTCCATTCGGGACCGGACGCGTTCGCGCAACTGCGCATCGCTTTGCGGTTCGGTGGACGAGACCCGGCCCATGACGCCCTTGGCGCGTTCCGCCATGCGCTTTCCCCTGGATTGCACGAGGTCGGCCGCGTCATGCGAGACGCCGGCGATCCTGTCGCGCGCGAGGGCCCGGCGCGAACGTCCCATCGTGCTGTCCAGGTAATACATGGCGATGGCGCCTGCGGCGAAGGCCGCCGTGACGCTCAGGATCTGTTTCATGCGAATTCTCCTTGCGGCGTGAGCGGGCGCATTGGCCATGCGCGCCCAGCCGACGGTTCCTGCCAATCGAAATCGTCTCAAGCCGCTTTCTTGCGCGGCTTGGGCTTGACGCTGGTGCTGGCGCGCGCCGTGCTCTTGGAGGCCGCCGCTGCCCGGCGCGGCCGTGCTTCCTCGTCGTTGGCCGCTTTGCGCCGCGGCGTCTTGCGCGCGGGCTCTTCTTCCTCTTCCTCTGGCGCGGCCCTCGCGGCGGCGCCCTTGCGCAGGCTACGCCGCAGAAGCTCGGTCAGGTCCAGAATGTCCGCGCTTGGTCTGACCTCCTCGCCTTCCAGCGGCTTCATGATGTGCTCGCCCTCGCCGGCCTTGACCTTTTCTTCCACCAGCTTCTCCAGCTTTTCCCGGAATTCGTCGTGGAAGGCTTCCGGTTTCCATTTGTCGGCCAGTTCGTTCACCAGTTGTTCGGCCATCTTCAACTCGCGCTGGCTGACTTTCGCGTCGTCCTCGCCCGGCAGCGGCAGGCCCGCCGTGTCGCGTACTTCATCGTGCCAGCGCAGCAACTCCAGCACCAGCCCTTCCTCGGCGGGGAAGAGGGCCGCCAGATGCTGCCGGGTGGAAATCACCACGCGCGCGATGCCCACCTTGCTGGTGCGCCTCAGCGTTTCCAGCAGCAGCAGGTAAGGCTTCTGCCCTTTTGCCGCGGGGGCCACGTAGTAGGGCTTGTTGTAATAGGTGCTGGGAATCTGGCCCGCTTCGACAAACGACTCGATCTCGATCGTCTGCGTGGACTTGGGCAGCGCCGCCTTGATCTCCTCGGGAGAGACCACGACATACTGGTCTTTCTCGTACTCGAAGCCCTTGACCACCTCTTCTTTCTGCATGGCCTCGCCGGTGGCTTTGTTCACCTGCTTGTTGCCCACCGGGTTCATGGTGCGCTTGTCGAGCAGGTTGAATTTCATGCGGTGCTCGGCCGTGGCCGAATGCAGCGTCACGGGAATGTAGACCAGCCCGAAGCTGATCGCCCCTTTCCACAGGGTGCGGGTGCTGGAGGGTGCCATAGTGCATCAACCGTACGCGAACGCAGCCAGGGCGCTGTAGGACGCGGCAGCGAGGTCTTGTGCGCCGCTGCCTTGGGGCCGCGCGCACGCGGCTCAGCCGCGCAACTGCCGGCACCGTCCTACGAGCGCGGCGATGCACGCCGCCCGATAGTGGCCAAAGCGGCGCCAATGCCGATCAAGGAGTACGACATGGCTGTTTGCGACAACTGCGGCAACGACTACGACAAGTCCTTCGACGTCGTGAAGGATGGCAAGACCCACACGTTCGACAGCTTTGAATGCGCTATCGCGCGCCTGGCTCCGGTGTGCGAGCACTGCCAGGTGCGCATCATCGGCCACGGCGTGGAGTCCAAGGGCCGCTATTTCTGCTGCGCCCACTGCGCGAAGCGTCACGGCGTTGGAGGCTTGACCGACCACCAGTGACGGATGCCGCCGGCATGCAGCCGGCGTGCCCAGGGCCGATGGCCGGTCAGCCGCCCTTGTGCGGCCGCTTGCCCGGATTCTTTTTGTTACGCGTTGCGGTGCCGCGCTCGAGGCTGACCTTTTGGCCGCCGCCCGGGCGTTGGACCTTGATGCCCTCCTGCGTTTTGGGGGCGGGGGTGCGCTTGCGGTCGGCTTCGGTAACGATC
>DATMBW010000536.1:0-8136 GCA_035559095.1 Ramlibacter sp. | reverse complement strand
CAGCGCGCCCAACAACGCGCCAGGATGTCGCTGCCCTCCGCGGCCACGCAACAATAATCGCCGGCGGCGCGCAGGCAGGCCGCCAGGGCGCGCGGAATCAAGGATCGGCGAAGGGCCGGATCAGTTCCGCGTTTGCCGCGGCTCTTCCGGGGACAGGTTCAGCACCCGCCGCGCGCCGTTGAAGCGCCGCTGCCAGTAGTTCTGGCCCATGTCTTCCACGCGGACCTCGGCGCCCGGCTTCGGCGAGTGGATGAACTTGCCCTCACCGATATAGATACCTACATGGCTGAAGGCCCGTTTCATGGTGTTGAAGAACACCAGGTCGCCAGGCTGCAGGTCCTTCTTGTCGATGGTCTGGGTTGCCGCCGCCTGCTCGTTGGCGCGGCGCGGCAGCAGCAGGCCCACGGTGCGCTCGTACATGGCCCGCACGAAGCCGCTGCAGTCGAAGCCGGTTTCAGCGGAGTTCCCGCCGCGCCGGTACGGCACGCCCAGGTAGCTCATCGCGCTGATCACGAGGTCGGAAGCACGGTCGGTGACGGTATGGCTGACTTGCTCCAGCGTGCTTAACAAGGCCTTGTCGGCCATGAAGCTGCCGATGTCGTCCTCCGCGGGAGCACCCGGAAGGGCCTGGGCCCCGGTGCACACCACAAGCAGGAAAATGCTGAGCCACTTGGACATTGGCCGCGAGCATACCTTGGCATCACCCGAGAAGTCAAGTTAAGTGTCGTTCGTAACCTATTGATTTATATGTGTATGACGCGGCTCAAACCCGGCCTCGCGGATGATCTCGGCCAGCACGTCCTCGTTTCGGTGGCCCATCACGTGGACCCCGGCAACCCCTTCGATCTGGCGCAGGGCCCGGATCGTCGCGATGCATTCGCGCTTGCCTGCGAGCCGCTGGTCCTCGGCGGCCGCGATGCGTTCGAGCAGGCTGCCCGGCACGTGAACGCCCGGCACATGCGCGGCCATCCAGGCCAGCGCCTTGGCGCTGCCCAAGGTGCCGACGCCGACGATCAGCTTGGCGCGGCGATGCAGTCCCCGCTGCCGCACCTCCCGCATGAAGTCCTCGAACATGGGGACATCGAAGCAGAACTGCGTCTGGATGAACCGGGCGCCCGCCACGATCTTCTTTTCCAGGTTGGCCACCCGGTCGCGGTACGGCGGCACGAAGGGATTGGCGGTCGCCCCGATGAACAGATCGGGCGGCGATTCCAGCTTGCGGCCCGAGGCGAATTGCGCCTGGTCGCACATGCCGCGGGCGATGTGCAGCAGCGAGACGGCGTCGAGGTCGAACACCGGCTTGGCCTGCGGGTGGTCGCCCTGGCTCACGTCGTCACCGGTGAGGCACAGGATGTTCTGCACGCCCAGGGCGGCGGCGCCCAGGATGTCGCCCTGGATCGCGATGCGGTTGCGGTCGCGGCAAGTGACCTGGTAGATCGCGGGGTAGCCATGGGCCACCAGGATGGCCGAGGCCGCGACACTGGACATGTGGCAGTTGCCGCCCGCGCCGTCGGTGATGTTGATGGCGTCGACCAGCCCCGCGAAACGGGCAGCACGTTCCAATAGGGCCTGCGGGTCGGCCGAGTCCGGTGGTCCCAGCTCGACCGTGACGGCGAAGTTGCCCGAGCGGCATGCCTTTTCGAAGGGACCGAGCTGCGATTCGGCCGTGCGGCGTTCTCCCACGGGGGGCTGAAACTCGGGCTCGCGATTGCCCTGGATCACGCGCACCCATGTCGAACGGCCGGCGTTGCGGGCATCGATGGCGGGCAGCAGCGGCGTCGGATGCGCCTCGTGGTCGGCAGCGATTCGCTTCGTGCCTTCGGTGGCTTCGACCCAGACGCACCGCATGTCCGGCTTGACTTCGCAGTTGCCGTCGGGGCGCACCCCGCCACAGGGACCGTTGCGCATCTCCTTGGGACAGTTCATGGGGCAGGCCATGCCGGTGGCCGACAGCACGCACTGGCCGCACTCGCGGCAGTCGAACATGAAACGTTTGGCCGTGCGCTCGATCGGGTGCAGCAGCGCCTCGGCGCGCCGGGGGCCCAGCCATCGAACCAGGGGCGCCAGCATGGGCGCGATCCGCGAGAAGAACACGTAGAAGCGGCGCAAGCCGCGCGCGTGCCGAACGGACCAGAGGCGGACGGTGTACATCAGTGGCCCTGCGGTTCCGCGCCGCTCATCGAGGGCGCCCAGATTCGCTGCGGCCGGCGCAGCGCTTGCGCATCGGCGAACGGTGATGCCGCCAGTTGCACGGCCTCGAAAACGGCGCCCGCCGCGAGCAGCGGGTGCGGATCGGCGAAGTGCCGCCGCGGCTGCGACGTGGCCGCGCGCAGCACCGCCGCCAGCGGCAGCCCCGCTTCCAGAAAGCGGTCGATCTCTTCGAACACCGCCACGCCATGCCTTACGCCCATGCTGCCTGCGTCGGTGCCCAGCAGCAGGCGCACGCCCATGCGGTGCGCCAGCAGCAGGTGTTCGGCGTGCGAATCGAGGATGCGGCGCAGGTTGCCGACGGTCTGTGCCGACCAGCCCGCGGCATCGGGCCGGGCCCACTGGAAATGCACCGGGCAGAACGTGGGAGTCCAGGCCAGGTCCTTGTCGCGCATGAGTTCCAGCGTAACCCGATCCATGAAAAAGCCATGTTCGATCGAATCGACGCCGGCGCCCGCCGCCACCGCGAGGCCCTTGAGTCCGCTGCAATGGGTCATCACCTTGCGGCCGGCGGCGTGCGCCGTCTCGACCACGCTGCGCGCCTCTTCGAGTGTGAACTGGGGTTCGTCGGTCACCGCACCGGCGTCGAAGTCGATGATGCCGGTGAGGATCAGCTTGATCTCGTCGTTGTCGCGGGCCAGCTCACGCACCGAGCCGCGAATGCTCTCGTCGTCGCCCACATCGGTGGCCATGAAGGCGCCGTAGCGCTTGGCGCGCTTGATGCCCAGGCCAGCCGAGCGCACCTGCGCCAGCCGGCTGCCGGGACGGCGCGCTGCATCGCGCAGCCGGTGGTTGACGCCGTGGCGGTCGCCGCCGTCGCGCACCGTGGTCACGCCATGGATGAGCGCCTGGGCGGCGGCGCGCCGCCCCGCTTCGGTCAGCGTACCCAGCGGCTGCTTGAGATGCTCCGAGCGCTGCTTGGAATCGGTGGTGGCGCCGTCCAGGAAAAGATGCACGTGGGCATCGACCAACCCCGGCATCAGGAAGGCGCCGCGTTCGACCGGCCACCCTTGCGCCGCCAGCGCTTCGCCGTGGTCGCCGGCCGCCACGCTTGCCAGCCGGCCGTCCTCCACCGTCATGGTGGTGCGCTGCGCGTGCCGCTCCTCGCCGTCGAACCATTCGTCGACGACCAGCGCGAATCGGTCTGCAGCGTTCATGCCTTGTACAGCTTGCGGACCGCGCGCAACGCATTGCTGCCGGTCTGTTCGAGGAAATTCTGGTACGCCTTCAGCACGTAGTTGTCCTCGGCCAGCGGCGCGTAACCGCGCCAGGGGGTGCCCAGCACCGTGTCGAACCCATACGGCACGGCCAGCGTGAGAAAGGCGTTTTCCAGGCAGTGTTTCAGGTCGGATCCGTCAGCGGCTTTGGGCGGCAATTGCTGCCCGATGTTGGACAGCCCGCCCATCATATGCAGGCCTTTGAGTTCCGGATCGCCGCCGATCAGCTTGACGGCCTCCAGCGTGCCGCGGTTCAGCCCTTCGGTGTCGGCGATGATGGCCGACACCGACAGGTCGATGATGATGTCGTCCAGTGCCATGCCATAGTCATCGCGCAGGCGCAGCGCGGCGCGCCTGGCCGTGCTCGCGATGTCCGCGGCGCTCTTGTTGTTCTTGGCAACGCCGTCCTCGACCCGCTCGGATGCCATCACGATGACCTTGAACGGCCGCTGCCGGTACAGGCTCATCGCGTCCCAGCGGTGCTCGGTAATGGAGTTGACGATGGGCAATGCGCCGCCGGCGCGCGCCTGGTCGTAGGTCTGCAGGCAGATTTCGTGCGCTTGCACGCTGGGCACGTCGAACGACAGGGGCAGGGTCACGGCTGCCTGGATCGCCTGGATGGCCTCGGTCAGGAACACCCGGTCGGTCAGCGCACGCGCGCCGATGTTGACGTTCAGATACGATGCGCCGGCTTCCGCCTGCTTCACCGCCAGCGCTTGCACGCCCGCCAAGTCCGAGTTGTCGAACAAGGCCCGGGTGCTCTTGAAGCCCGGGTTGATGCGCTCGCCGATGATCCTGATGTCGAAGCTCTGGGATGCCGTCACTGTGTTGCTTTCATTGAAGTATCAAATCCGATGTGCTGCATGAAGGTCTTCTGGAAGCCGGCCAGCGTGCTCAGTTCGACGTAGCGGCAGCGCGCGGCGAGCTCGGCTGCCTGCTCGCGCTCCCGTCCGCAGGCCAGCATCCGCTGCACGCCGAGCCCTGCCGCATTGCCGACCTGCGCGAAGCGTTCCAGCGGCAGCTGCGGGAGCAAGCCGGTATCGATGCCGCTTCGAATGTCGATGTAGGCGCCGAACGCCCCTGCGATGATGAACTGCGCGATGTCGCCCGACTGCAAGCCGGCCTCGCGCAGCAGCAGTTCGACGCCGGTGCGGATCGCGGACTTGGCCAGTTGCACCGCGCGCACGTCGTCCTGGCTGAAACTGACGCCCTCGGCCAGCCGCGCCGCCCTCTTGCCATAGTGCACGCTCACCGCCGGATGCTCCGCCTTCAGGCGGCCCCGATCGTCAGCCATGCCGGCGCGGTGCAGCGCGGCCATGACGTCCAGCACACCGGAACCGCACAGGCCGACAGGCGCCTTCTTGCCGATCACCTTGAGCGTGAGCGAGCCGTCGTCCGCCAGGCCCACGCGCTCGATGGCACCCTCGGCGGCGCGCATGCCGCAGGAGATGTGACCGCCCTCCAGCGCCGGCCCCGAGGGGCAGGACGCGCTGAGGATCCGACCCTCGTGAATCAGCGAGATCTCGGTGTTGGTGCCGATGTCCATCACCAGGCTGGTGGTGGCGCCGGCCCAGAGGTCCCGGGTGGCGAGCAGGGCGCTGACATGGTCGCCGCCGACAAAGCCGCCGACGCTGGGCGCCACATGCACGTAAGCCCCGGGGCAGACCGCCAGGCCGAGCTCGCGCGCCTTGACGTCCATTCCCTGGCCCGCGGCGGCGACAAAGGGCGCGCGCCCGAGCTGGAATACCGGCAGGCCCAGCAGCAGGTGCTGCATTGCCGTGTTGCCGCAGACCGCGACATCGACGATGTCGGCGGGCACAGCGTCCACGGCCCGGCACAGGTCATGGGCCAGCGCGTTGATGGCGGTGATCGCGGCCTGGCGCAGTTCGTCGCCGCCTGCCGGCGCCACTGCGTGGTTGACCCGGCTGATCACGTCGGCGCCCCAGGCCGCCTGCGGATTCTCGATCGCCAGGCTGGCCATGCGACGGCCGTCTTGCAGATCGATCAGGAAAGCGGCCACGTTGGTCGTGCCCAGGTCCACCGCCAGGCCCAGGCTGGGGCTGCCGGGCGAGGCGACGCCTATCAGTTCGCTGCCGCGCAGGCGGGCCGAGAGTGACCACGAGCCGGCGCGCAACACCCGGGGGAGTTCGCGCAGCGCGCCCAGGTCCAGGCGCAGGTCCTGGCCGGGCAGGGCGCGGCGCAGTCGTTCGGCGTCGGCCGCCGGGTCCGTCAGGGTGGCGGGGGCCACGCTCATGTCGAGGCTTCTCACCAGCGGGTCCAGCGGCAACGGCTCGGCGCTGGCGCTACCCGCCACGTCGGCGCGCACCACGGGCGCCAATGAGCGCGGCGCGACTTCGACCGTGCAGTCCGACAAGGCGCGCAGCTGGCAGGCTCGTTGCCATTTTTTTGGGGCGCGGCCCTCGGCCGGCTCGCGGCCTGGCGCGGCGTGCGGACTGCGCTCGACCTGGCCCTCCACGACATGAATCGAGCAGGTGCCGCAGGTGCCGCGCCCGCCGCAGGCGCCGACAATCCGCACGCCATTGCGGCGCGCGCTCTGGAACAGGGTGTCGCCGGCCTGCGCGGTGATGACGCGCTCCAGGTGCGCGAAGCGCAGTTGGTGGCCGCCAGGGGTTGCGTCGGTGCTCGAGTTCTGAGTCATGGTGCGCTCTTGCAGGCCGGCTACGGGGCCTTGGATCAAGCCGTCGCGGCCGCGGCCATCGCCCGCGATCGCACGCCGCATTTTTCGCGCGACCTGCAGCTGTCGCAGCGTGACCAGGAACTCGCGGGCAAGTCCACCCCGACGCCCATCACCATCGAGGTCGACTTCAGGGGATGCATCAGGAAGCCTTCGCTCAGACTGATGCCTATTGCGGCGGCATCGGCCAGCCGCAGCACCGCGCCCTGGGCCTCGAGCGCGAGTCCGGGATCGCCGGCGCGCAATTCGCCGCTCATGCACAGCCCGCTGCGGCTGGCCTCGGCTTGCATCCGGTCCTGCGCTCGGCGCGAGATGTCGAACAGCAGCTCGTTGCCCAGTTCGTCCAGCGCCATGGCCAGCGAGGCGCGGCGCTCGCCGAACAACTCGCTCACGCGCCGCTCCAGCGCCGGGCCCAGGGTGCAGACGCCGCAGGCCAGGGCGGTCAACTGGCCGGAAGCCGGCAGCAGCCAGGGCGCTTCCAGCGATTCGCCGCCCGCCTGCAGCACCGGCGCCGCCGGAGCCTGCAACGGCACGATGCGGTAGCTGTAAGCGGCCTCGACCAGAGATTCGTCGCGCGCCATGGCCAGCGCCTGTTCGCGAAATCTGGTGCGCGAAGCCGACGGCCGCCCCTTCAGCGGGGCTGCCTGGACCTGGCTCAGCACATCGAATCCACGGGCCACGGTCATGTCGCTCACCCGGCGTATTTGCGCGCAGCGTCGAACATGGCGCGCACATTCTCCACTGGGGTCTCGTCGGGGATGCCGAAAGCGGTGTCGAGAATCAGCTTGCCGCCCTTGTTCCAGACGTTGTCGACCAGGTGCTTCACCGCGGCATCCACCTCGTGCGGCTGCCCCGTGGTCATCAGCGAAGGCGACAGATTGCCGCGCAAGGCCACCACATCACCCAGCACCTCGAAGGCCTTGACCATGTCGGTGCGCTCGAACCAGTAGATGCACTTGCCCGGCGGGATGTCCTTGATGATTTCCAGGCGCTTGGTGCAGTCGGCTTCCCATAGCGGCATGGGAATGAGGCCGGCCTCTATGAGCTCAAGCATCATCTGACGAAACGAGGGCCACCAGTAGGTCTCGAACTGCTTGGGCGACATGAATGCGTCCGGTCCCCAGTGGATGGGGAGGAACACAATGGGGTTGCCCGTGGCCTTGGCGTTGGCGATGGTCATCTTGACCAGGTTGAACCGCATGAAGTCGAGCACTTCGAGCAGCTGCTCCTTGTGGCGGAACAGATCCTTCATCATGCCCGTGGCACCGCGAAAATAGTCGGCGATCACGTCATAAGGGGCGCCGGAGGAGCTCGCGCTAAGGAGCGGGAAACCGAGTGCAGCGATCTCCTTGTTCCACTTCGCCCCCCGTGTCATGAATCGATCGATTTCCTGGGCGGCATCGAGCACGCGCATCACCGCGGAACGCAATTCCGGTTTGGCGAGTGCCCGCAGCCCGGTGACGGCGCGAAAATAGAACGCCCCGGGCAGGTCGGGAAATTGCTCGAAGCCCTCGAACGCGCCGAAGATTCGCGGCAGGTAGCTTCGCAGGTAGAACCCCGTCGGGTCGCGCATGAGCTCGGCCAGCTCCTCGGCGCGGACGTATTCCCGATCCAGGTACTGGTACGGCTGCTTGTCGCCCACACCATGCCCGGGCCACTGCAGCTGCTTGTAGTCCAGAGCTTCCAGCGATCGGCCCAATGCAGCCCCCGCGAACAGCGCGGACACGGCGTCCGGCTCGAACTCGCGCACGGCACGCTCGGCGATTTCTGCCGTCTTCTCATAGTCGTACATCAGCTCCTTGTGGGTGATCCCGCCGTACTTGGCGAGCCAGAAGGTGGCGTACATCGCAACCGGCATGCGGTCGGGCTGCTTGAGGGCGACGCAGTCCATCAGGCGCTGCCAGCGCTCGTCATAGGCTGCCTTGGCCTGCGGGGTCTGGTCGAGCTGGGCGTTCATGCCGCCGCTCCGGTCCAGCGCTTGCACAGGTTCGCGGCCTCCACGGCGCTCACCCCGAA
>DATMBW010000535.1:0-8664 GCA_035559095.1 Ramlibacter sp. | reverse complement strand
GTTGGCAACAACGTCCGCAACGGCGGCGGCCGACTCAGCGCAGGCCCGATTCGCCGCTTCCGCCAGCATGGCCTCGCGGGAGGGGAAGTGGGCGTAAAAGGCGCCATGCGTCAGGCCGGCCTCCTTCATGATGTCGGCGACGCCGGTGCCGTCGTAGCCGCTGCGGCGGATCGCCCGCGCGGCTACCGAGACGATGCGCTCGTGGGAGGCTTCCTTGGCGGCCGTTCTGGCGTTGTGTTTTGCCGTTCGCATGATGCACATCATACATCATTTCAAAAAGATATGCCACGGCGCGCACCCTTTTGGTGTCAGGCCAGCTCGCGCCATTTCAGAACGTCAACAGGTCGTAAACGTGATCCGAGCCACACGACTCGACTCCTCGCGTGTGCCCCGGGGGGCTTTCAATCCGCAAGCCCGTCAGCGGCCCACTGTGCTCCAGCTGACCAGCAGACGACCGCGCACCAGCCGCTCGGCCTATTCTTGGTCCAATCCACCAGCTCGCGAACCGTGGGGACGCCGTGGATCACCCGGGGCCGTGTTGCCGGTGCCGCGCGAGGACTTCGAGACGATTATGCGAACCCATCCGGAAATCGGAGGAGGCCTGCTTCGACTGCATGCCCACCGGATTGGGCGCCTGTCAGCTGACGTTCGTGAATTACCGCTTATGGCCGGAACTGTGAGTCCACAACTGCGCCGGTGAGCTGTCCTTCGATGTTGTTGCCTCGCTGGCCAAAGGCAGCTTTCGGCAACCTTGGGGGAGTTCACAGTTCCGGCCCTCAACGGGTGCTCGCGAGCGTCGGGTTCAGGCGCCCCCGTCCCCGACGCCGCCTGATGCCGTTGGCCGTGCGGCCTGCGAACGCTGGACGGTGGCCGGGCAGCTGGCGGGCGTGCTGGGCAGCGCCGACGAAGCCACCTTCGCAGCGCCGCTGGAGCTGTCGGGGCGCGCTGCGCGAAGCTACGAAGATGCGGGGGCCAACACGCGCGCCGCGCTCGGCGAAACGTCCTTCAAGGACGAGAGCCAGGCGAGAGGCGGCTGACACGCGAGGAGGCGATCGAACTTGCGCTCGCGGAGTGACTCACTTGTCCTTGGATGACTGGCCACCCTGGTCGTAGTCCGCCATCTGATTCCTGAAGGTCTGCACGTCGAAGTAGTCACGTTGAGCCGCAATCTTGCCGTCAACGAACTCAAAGACCCCCATGACCCCTATCGAAATCCACTTGCCATCCTTTCGCAAGAATCGATCTACTCGCTCATTCATGACTTTCCCTGCCGAGTTCTCCGCGATGTTCAGAATTTCGAAGCGGCCAGTGTCATGCGGTGTGATGATCGCTTCAACGACCGCGCGAATCTCCGCGTGTCCAGTTGCCTTTCGCACATTCACCATATCGAAGATTCCGTCCTCTGCAAAGAACTCGAGAATCGCATCAATGTCGAACGTTTCCCATACCGAGTTGTATCGAAGAAAGATGTCGGTGTTTGACATGAGCCGTCTCCACTTGAAAGAAGTCGTGTCTCGCAAGAGTTCAAACGCACCGCGCTCGGCGAGCGCCTATCAATCTTCTCACCACCCGACACTTTGCCGCCTCGCCCCCACTCAGGAGAGGGTCATGGAGCGTAGCGGCGGCCAACTGCTCGCCGCAAGTGTTGAGGTACCGCTTTCAGGTGATGCACTGAAGCGCGCGACAGTCCCATATGCGTCGTGAGCGAAAGTCTGCGACTTTCGGGTGCGGTCGTTCAGCCGCAACCTTGTTCCAATCGTCGGATGACGCCCGCGAATGACCGGTGTCGCTGAACGCTGAATTGCTCGACGAGTTTGGCGAGCGACCGGTCCCAAGGTGGACCGGTCAGTCGACCAGAAAGTCGCCACGGGCTCCTTTGGGTCGTTAGCTGCCGTACCCCACGCCTGGCGCGTTCTTGAAGATCGCCGTTTACGTGAGCGACTTGCTCATGCGCACCAACGGCACCGGGGCACCGCCGCGATCGTCTACCACGCGCTCGCGAGGCTGATAGCCGCAGGCACGGTACAGCGGCTCGCCCGCCATTGTGGCCATCAGCTCGACTTGCGTGAAGCCTTCGGACCGGGCTGCTTCCTCGCATAGCGAGAGAATCCGCCGGCCCACTCCTTTGCGGGTGTGCGCCGGATGCGTGTACATTGCCCGCACGCGCGCCGCGTCCCGCGCCGGGTCGAGCAGCGCGGCGCTGCGCCCGGGGGATTGATCTCCGCCGTACAGCGTGGCACGCCGGCTCCAGCCACCGCAGCCCGCGAGTTCGCCATCCGCTTGGACGACGAAGTATGTCCCGTCGTCCACCAATTGGGTGTCAAGTCCCATGATCATGCGGCTGGACGCAATCTGAGAGTCGTCGAGGA
Source organism: Ramlibacter sp. (assembly GCA_035559095.1). Lineage (GTDB taxonomy): Bacteria > Pseudomonadota > Gammaproteobacteria > Burkholderiales > Burkholderiaceae_C > Ramlibacter. The sequence goes on along the minus strand of DATMBW010000535.1, from coordinate 6,295 downwards.
ACGGCTTCTGCAACCCGGCTATCGCCAAGTCCATGAGAGCCTTCAGGGCGGGCAGATCCTCGCGCCCGGCAAGCCGGTGGGTCAAGAGTGCAGTCGTCATCGCCTAGGCCTCCGCGTGAACAGGGCATCAATGATGCGCCTGCCGGCGTGCGTGGATCAAGCTGAGCGCGCTGCAGGCGCGTAGAACGGCGGTGTGGCCGGTTCTGCCAGATGCAGACGTTGCTACGCCTTCGCAGGCAACGGCAACGCCGTCTTATACCGAACCTGCTTCAACGCAAAACTGCTCCTGATCTTCTCGATCCCCGATATCGGCGTCAGCTGATTCAAGATGAATTTCTCCAGCGCGCCGATATCGGCCACGGCCACGCGGATCAAGTAGTCGCTGTCGCCGGTCATCAGGTAGCACTCCATCACCTCGTCGTGTTCGGCAATGCGGCGCTCGAATTCGGCCAGCGATTTCTTGGTCTGCTCTTTCAGGCTGATGTTGATGAACACGTTCAGGCCCAGGCCCAGAGCCTTGGGGTCGGCCAACGCCACATAGCGCTGGATCACGCCGTTCGTCTCCAGCGCTTTCACCCGCATCAGGCAAGGCGAGGGCGACAGATGCACGCGCCTGGCCAGTTCCACGTTCGTCAGTGAGCCGTCCTGCTGAAGCTCGGCCAGGATTCTCAGATCTACGGTATCGAGTTGCATGAAATGCTTCCAAGCTGAGGCATTGCGGAAGTTTATGCGGCTGAGCTGGCCGAAGCACGTATTTCACGCAATCCTGTTCCGCTGTCTTTTCCGTACAGTGGCGGGATTGGAGTTCCGAAATGACCGACCAAAGCCTCTCCCGTTTCCTGGGTAGCGAGAACGGCGACATCGACCCGGTGGAAACCGCCGAATGGCGCCAGGCGCTGCTGTCCCTGGTCGCAACTGAAGGCCCGGCGCGAGCCCGCTTCATCCTCGACGAGATCGCCGCCCTGGCGCGCAGCCCGCACATCGCCTGGTCGCCCGAGCTGGTGACGCCGTATGTCAACTCGATCGCGGTGGACCAGCAGCCGGCGTTTCCCGGCGACCTGGCGATCGAGGAGCGCCTGGGTTCCTTGATGCGCTGGAACGCGCTGGCGATGGTGGCGCGCGCCAACGCCGCCTATGGCGAGCTGGGCGGCCATATCGCCAGCTACGCCAGCGCGGCCGATCTGTTCGAGGTGGGGTTCAACCATTTCTTCCAGGCGAGGAACAGCCTGGATTCCGGCTTTCGCCGGAATGACAGGGAGGGAGGCCGGAATGAACAGGGGGGAGGCGGGAATGACAAGGAGGGAGGCGGGAATGACGGGAGTGGGGGCGGCGACCTGGTGTTCTTCCAGCCGCACAGCGCGCCGGGCGTTTACGCGCGGGCCTACCTTGAAGGGCGCCTGACCGAGGCCGACCTCGCGCATTACCGGCAGGAGCTGACCGCACCGGCCCATGGTGCGCGCGGGCTCTCCAGCTATCCGCACCCCTGGCTGATGCCGGACTTCTGGCAGTTCCCCACCGGCTCGATGGGCATCGGCCCGATCAGCTCGATCTACCACGCGCGCTTCATGCGTTACCTCACGCACCGCGGCCTGCTCGATTGCGAAGGCCGCAAGGTCTGGGGCGTGTTCGGCGACGGCGAGATGGACGAGCCCGAGAGCATGAGCGCGCTCACGCTGGCCTCGCGCGAGAAGCTGGACAACCTGGTGTGGGTGGTCAATTGCAACCTGCAGCGGCTCGATGGCCCGGTGCGCGGCAACGGCCGCATCATCGACGAGCTGGAAAAGCTGTTCCGCGGCGCCGGCTGGCACGTGATCAAGCTGGTCTGGGGCAGCGACTGGGACGGCCTGTTTGCGCGCGACACCACCGGCGCGCTGGCCCGCGCCTTCGCCAACACGGTGGATGGCCAGATGCAGACCTTCGCGGCCAAGGACGGACGCTTCAACCGCGACAACTTCTTCGGTCAGAACGAGGAGCTCAAGCGCCTGGCGCAGGGCATGACCGACGAGCAGATCGACCGCTTGAAGCGCGGCGGCCACGACCTGGTGAAGATCCACGCCGCCTATAGCGCGGCTGCGGCGCAGCGGGGCCAGCCCACCGTTGTCCTGGCACACACCAAGAAGGGCTACGGCATGGGCGCGGCGGGCCAGGGCAAGATGACCACGCACAGCCAGAAGAAGCTGGACGAGGGCACGCTGATCGAATTCCGCAACCGCTTCAACCTGCCGCTCTCCGACGAGCAGGCACGCAATCTCGAATTCTTCAAGCCGGCCGAAGACAGCGCCGAGATGCGCTACCTGCACGCCCAGCGCGCGAAGCTGGGCGGCTATATGCCCAAGAGAATCGCCGAGTCGCAGCCAGTGGCCGTACCGGCACTGGCCTCGTATGCGGCTTTCGCCACCGCGGCCGGCGGCAAGGAGATGTCCACGACCATGGCCTTCGTGCGGCTGCTGGGCAACCTGCTCAAGGACAAGGAGCTCGGTCCGCGCATCGTGCCGATCGTCGCCGACGAGGCGCGCACCTTCGGTATGGCCAACCTGTTCAAGCAGGTCGGGATCTATTCCAGCGTGGGCCAGCGCTACGAGCCGGAGGACATCGGCTCGGTGCTGTCGTACCGCGAGGCGCTGGACGGCCAGATCCTGGAGGAAGGCATCAGCGAGGCCGGCGCCATCGCCAGCTGGACCGCGGCGGCCACCAGCTACAGCGTGCACGGCTTTCCGATGCTGCCGTTCTATATCTATTACTCGATGTTCGGCTTCCAGCGCGTGGGCGACGCCATCTGGGCCGCGGCCGACCAGCGTGCCCGCGGCTTCCTGCTGGGCGCGACGTCGGGGCGCACCACGCTCGCCGGCGAGGGTCTGCAGCACCAGGACGGCAGCAGCCATCTCATCGCCGCCACCATCCCCAACTGCCGGGCCTACGACCCGGCTTTCGCAGGCGAGATGGCGGTGATCATCGAACGCGGCATGCAGGAGATGCTGGTCGAACAGCAGGACTGGTTCTATTACGTCACGCTGATGAACGAAAACTACGCGCAGCCGGATTTGCCCCCCGGCGTGGAACAGGGCGTGATTCGCGGCTGCTACAAATTCAAACGCTTTTCCGCGCGAACGGGGATAGGCGAGGCCACGCATGTCCCGCCGACCGTCTCCTTGATGGGTTCGGGCGCGATCCTGACCGAGGTGGTCAAGGCCGCCGGAGAGCTGGCGGGCGAGGGCATCCACTGCGACGTTTACAGCGTCACCAGCTGGAGCGAGCTCGCGCGCGATGGCCGCTCTTGCGAGCAGCGCTTGCTCTCCTCGATGACGGCTGAGCCTCTCGAAGGGCTTCACCTTTTGGGCGAGCTCAAGGTTGGCGAAGCTCAGCGCGAAGAGGGGGATACCCCATTTATCGCGCAGCAGCTTGCCGCCAGCGAAGGCCCGATCGTCGCCGCCAGCGATTACGTGTGCGCCGTGCCGGAAGCCATCCGCGCATATATCCCGCGAGGCCGCCGCTACCTGACGCTGGGCACCGATGGCTTTGGCCGCAGCGACACGCGGGCGGCGCTGCGAGCGTTTTTCGGTGTCGATGCGGCCAGTATCGCCCGGGCGGCTAAATACGCCCTGTCATTGCGGGCTTGACGCCCAATGCAGCAAGTCATGGACCCCGGGTCGAGCCCGGGGTGACAAAGCCTCCCTGTCATTGCCGGCTTGACCCCCGCGCTTGTCATTGCGGGCTTGACCCCCAATCCAGGAAGTCATGGACCCCGGGTCAAGCCTGGGGTGACAAATCTTGTTTGTCATTGCGGGCTTGACCCGCAATCCATGCCTCGCCGACGTGCCCGGCAGCTTGGCGGAGCATAGCGGCCGCCCCACCAACTCAGCAATAGATACCGGCGTTTCGGGCAAGCCAAGCGGCCTATCGATCATTCACGCGCGCAGGCACGAAGTTCAGAGTAGGGCACATGAACAAGCCCGAGGCTCTGACCATGCGCCACAACACACTTCATCACCCGCCAGCCATGCCTGGTGGCGCGCAAGCCGCGTACGACTCGGCGCTCGCCATGCTCCACACCGGCCAGGGCGATCCGATGCGCGTTGCCGACGACCTGCTGCGAACTCATCCTGAGTTCGTCGGCGGCCATTGCCTGCGCGTTGCCCTTCTGGTCATGGCAACTCGTGAAGATGCGCAGCTTGAACTGGCGTGCGCACTGAAGGCCGCGCGGGCCCTGCCAGCGGGCCTGGCGAGCGAACGTGAACGGCGCCACTTCGATGCAGCCGATGCCTGGCTGGCGCGCGACTTGAAGCGGGCTCTGCAGCTGTATGGCGAGATCGTCGTGGACTATCCCCGCGATACGCTGGCACTGCGCGTGGCGCATTTCGGCGACCTCCAGTGGGGCCGGACCGAGCAGTTGCGCGACCGTGTCGCCGCGGTCCTGCCGCATTGGCACGAGGGCCTTCCCGGCTACGGCCATGTGCTGGGCATGTATGCCTTCGGCCTGGCCGAAGCGGGCGAACATGCGCGTGCGGAGCAGGTGGGCCGCCGCGCACTGGTCTTCAGCCCGCAAAACGCCGGGGCCATCCATGCGGTTGCGCACGCAATGGAAATGCAGGGCCGCGCGGCCGATGGCATCGCCTGGCTGCAGGACACGCGTTCAGCGTGGGAGCACAGCAGCTACAGCACGCACCTGTGGTGGCATCTGGCGCTGTTTCACCTCGACATCGGCGACGTGCCAGCCGCGCTGCAGATCCACGACCGGCGGCTGCATACCCGGCCCGGTTTCGATGCTTCGGCGATGGTTGATGCGTCGGCCTTGTTGTGGCGGCTTCATCTGCGCGGCGTCGATGTAGACGCGCGTTGGCAGGCGCTGGCCGACTCCTGGGCTGCGCAACCGCTTGCAGGCTTGCGCCCGTTCATCGACACGCACGCCATGCTGGCCTACGTGGGCGCCGGCCGGCCGGGCCTTGCCCGCTGGCTGGTGCAGGAGCTGCGTGCGAGCGCGCTGCGCTCGCGCGACCTGGACGAGGTGGTCTACCAGGCCGCCCTGCCGGTGTGCGACGCCCTGATGCGCTTTGGCGCCGGCGACTACGCGGCAGCTGCGGCCGGCATCGTGCGGTACCGCCATCTCACCGAGCGTTGCGGCGGCAGCCGGGCGCAGTGCGACCTGCTGCACCTGACCTTGCTGGAAGCCGCGGTGCGAAGCGGGCAGGCGGAGCTGGCGCGCTCGCTCGTGGCCGAACGCACGGCGCTGCGGCCGCGCAGCCGCTTCAACCAGTGGGTCAAGGCGCATGTCGACCGCGTTTGCGCGATGGCTGCCACGGGCCCGTCTCACTCGGCGCCTATGACCGCGGCGGCGCGGCCGCTATTGCTGGCCGCCTGATCTCAGCTCCGGCGGCACGTCCCGCCGCTCTTATCAACCCTTCCAGGAGTTCACATGACAAACCTTCACACCTCACAAATCGCGGCGCTGCGCGCCGCCATTGCCGGCCGCGTGCTGCAACCCGAAGACGAAGGCTACGAGCCGGCGCGCCAGATATGGAACGCGATGATCGACCGGCGTCCGGCGCTGATCGTCCAGTGCGGCGGCACGGATGACGTTGCGCTTGCGCTGCGCTTCGCCAGGCAGCACGGCCTGGAGGTGTCCGTGCGCGGCGGCGGCCACAACATCGCGGGGCATTCGGTTTCCGATGGCGGGTTGATGATCGACCTGTCCGGCCTGCGCGCCGTCGAAGTTTCGCCGGCCAGGCGGCGCGCCTTCGTGCAGCCCGGGGCGACGCTGGCCGACCTGGACGCCGCGACCCAGCGCCACGGACTGGCCACGCCCGTGGGCATCAATTCCACCACCGGCGTCGCCGGCCTGACGCTCGGCGGCGGCTTCGGCTGGCTCACGCGCCAGCACGGCATGACCGTGGATAACCTGCTGTCGGCCGAGGTGGTCACCGCCGAAGGGGCGCGCGTGCGCGCCAGTGCCGACGAGAACGCCGACCTGTTCTGGGGGCTGCGCGGTGGCGGCGGCAACTTCGGTATCGTCACCTCGTTCGAATTCCAGTTGCACCCCGTCGGCCCGGAGATCTACGCGGGTCTGATCGTTTACCCGCTCGAGCAGGGTACGGAGGTCCTGCGCGGCTGGCGCGCGTTCGCCGAGACGGCGCCGGAGTCGGTCAGCGCGTGGATCGTAGTGCGACATGCACCGCCGCTGCCCTTCCTGCCCCAGGGGTCGCACGGGCGCAAGGTGGTCGTCCTGGCAGTGGCCTGTACGGCACCGGCCGCGCAGCGCGAAGCCCTGGTCGCTCCCCTGCTCCAACTGGGCAAGCCCTAC
>DATMBW010000534.1:0-6916 GCA_035559095.1 Ramlibacter sp. | reverse complement strand
CTGTGTCGATTTACCTCGTCAACGGCATCAAGCTGCAAGGCCAGATCGAGTCGTTCGACCAATACGTCGTGCTGCTGCGCAACACCGTGACCCAGATGGTCTACAAGCACGCCATCTCCACCATCGTGCCGGGGCGGGCCGTGAATTTCAGCACTGCCGAGAGCACTGAAGCCGGCGCCGCTTGACCGCCGCGCTCCAGGCGCTCGAATGGTTGCGCGGTCCTTGCCGATCTGATTCCGCACCCCTCTTGAACCCCTGGTCTTGAATTTGCCCGAATCGCCCGAAAGCCCAGCCGCTCCCACGATCCTGGTGGGTGTGGACCTGGGCCTGCCTCATTTCGACGCGCAGCTCGAAGAGCTGGGCCTGCTGGCGCAAACCGCGGGCCTGACCCCGGTCGCCCGCATCGCCTGCAAGCGCAGGGCGCCGGACGCCGCGCTGTTCATCGGCAAAGGCAAGGCCGATGAGATCAAGTCGCTGGCAGAGGAAACCGGCGCCACCGAAGTGCTGTTCGACCAGGCCCTGAGCCCGGCTCAGCAGCGCAACCTGGAGCGGCACCTGGACCGGCCGGTGAACGACCGCACCCTGCTCATCCTTGAGATTTTCGGCCAGCGCGCGCGCAGCCACGAGGGCAAGCTGCAAGTCGAACTGGCCCGGCTCCAGTACGTCAGCACCCGGCTGGTTCGCCGCTGGTCCCACCTGGAACGCCAGGCCGGCGGCGCCGGCCTGCGCGGTGGCCCGGGTGAAAAGCAGATCGAACTGGACCGCCGGATGATTGGCGACGCCATCCGGCGCACGCGCGAGCGCCTGGAGAAGGTCAAGAAGCAGCGCCATACGCAGCGGCGCCAGCGCGAGCGCCGGGGCGCTTTCAACATCTCGCTGGTGGGCTATACCAACGCGGGCAAGTCCACGCTGTTCAACGCGCTGGTCAAGGCCCGCGCCTATACCGCCGACCAGCTGTTCGCCACGCTGGACACCACCACCCGCCAGCTCTATCTGGGCGAGGCCGGCCGCTCGGTGTCGCTGTCCGACACCGTCGGTTTCATCCGCGACCTGCCGCACGGCCTGATCGACGCGTTCCAGGCCACCTTGCAGGAAGCGGCCGACGCCGACCTGCTGTTGCACGTGGTCGACGCCGCAAACCCCAATTACCCGGAACAGATATCCGAGGTCCAGCGCGTGCTGCACGAAATCGGCGCGGCCGATGTGCCGCAAGTGCTGGTGTTCAACAAGATGGACGTGCTGGATCCCGGCCAGCGGCCGCTCCAGGCGAGCGACGTGTTCGAACTCGAAGGCATCCCGGTGCCGCGCCTGTTCGTCAGCGGCCGGACTTCGGCCGGCCTGCCGGCGCTGCGCCGGCAGTTGGCGCACGAGTTAACCCAGCGCAATGGCCAGGGTATGTCCCCGCGCGAAAACGCTGATTTGCAGGACACTCACGCGTGATTGGGCACAATGCGCTGATGGAGTCCCCACGCGCCCACTTCGTTCGCCGCCCCCTGAGGGAGAACGGTGCGCCGCGGGCGGCCGGGCGGTCACCGACAACAAAGAGATCAAGAACAGCATGAACCTCCATTTACCCAGCGCGCCGTGGGCGCGGCTGAAAGGCCGGATCAGGGGCATGTTCAACCTGAACGATCCACGCTGGGGGCGCGGCGACGACAAGCAGTCCGATAGCAATCGCCCCGACCAGAAGCCCGAAGGCAACGGCAACGGCCGCGGCCCCAACCAGGGCCCACCGGACCTCGACGAGCTCTGGCGCGATTTCAACCGAAAGCTCGGCGGCCTGTTCGGCGGCAAGGGGCGCCGTCCGGACAACGGAGGTGGCTTCGGCGGCGGAGGCGGCAACTTCCAGCCCGACATGAAAAGCGCCGGCATCGGGGCCGGCCTGGTGGCCGCGGTGGTGGTCCTGATCTGGCTGGGCACCGGCTTTTTCATCGTGCAGGAAGGCCAGCAGGCCGTGATCACCCAGTTCGGCCGCTACAAGAGCTCGGTCGGCGCCGGGTTCAACTGGCGCCTGCCGTACCCGATCCAGCGCCATGAACTGGTGTTCGTCACGCAGATCCGGTCCGTGGATGTGGGCCGCGACAACGTGATCAAGGCGACCGGCCTGCGCGAGTCGGCCATGCTGACCGAAGACGAGAACATCGTCGAGATCAAATTCGCGGTGCAGTACCGCCTGAACGACGCGCGCGCCTATCTGTTCGAGAGCAAGAACCCGGCTGAGGCGGTGGTACAGGCCGCGGAAACCGCCGTACGCGAAGTGGTCGGCAAGATGAAGATGGATTCGGCGCTGGCGGAGGAACGCGACCAGATCGGGCCGCGTGTGCGTACGCTGATGCAGACCATGCTGGACCGCTACAAAGTGGGCATCGAAGTTGTCGGCATCAACCTGCAGCAAAGCGGCGTGCGCCCGCCCGAGCAGGTGCAGGCGGCTTTCGACGATGTGCTCAAGGCCGGCCAGGAGCGCGAACGGGCCAAGAACGAAGCCCAGGCTTATGCCAACGACGTGATCCCGCGGGCCGTGGGATCGGCCTCGCGCCTGAATCAGGAGGCCGAGGGCTACAAGGCACGGATGATCGCGCAGGCCCAGGGCGATGCGCAGCGCTTCCGCCTGGTGCTGGTCGAATACCAGAAGGCGCCCCAGGTCACGCGCGACCGCCTGTACCTCGAAGCCATGCAGCAGATCTACGCGAACGTGAACAAGGTGCTGGTGGACTCGCGCCAGGGCTCCAGCCTGCTGTACCTGCCGCTGGACAAGCTGATGCAGCAGGTGGCGCAAGGCGGGGCCGCGGCCGAGCCGCCCGCCGCGGCGCCCGCCGCTCCGCCCGCGCCGGCCGGCATCTCGAACGATTCGCGCGCCCGCGAGAACTCGCGCGGCCGCGAGCGCGAATCGCGCTAGGGAACAGACGATATGAACAGAATCGGATTCATGGTGACGTCGGCGCTGGTGGTGCTGGCGCTGCTCAGCTCGATGCTCTTCGTGGTGGACCAGCGCCAGTTCGGCGTGGTCTACGCGCTGGGGCAGATCAAGGAAGTGATCACCGAGCCGGGCCTGAACTTCAAGCTGCCGCCGCCGTTCCAGAACGTCTCGTACATCGACAAGCGGCTGTTGACGCTGGACAGCCCCGACACCGAGCCGATGCTCACGCTCGAAAAGCAGCGCGTGGTGATCGACTGGTTCGTGCGTTGGCGCATTACCGATCCGCTGCAGTACATCCGCAACGTCGGACTGGACGAGGCCGCGGGCGCCAACCAGCTCAACCGCGTCGTGCGCAATGCCTTCCAGGAAGAGATCAACCGCCGCACCGTTCGCGAACTGCTGGCCGGCAAGCGCGAACAGCTCATGACCGACGTCAAGCGCGAGGTGCTCGAAGTCGTCAAGGGCGCCAAGCCCTGGGGCGTGGACGTGATCGACGTGCGCATTACGCGGGTGGACTACGTTGAGGCCATCACCGAGTCGGTGTACCGCCGCATGGAAGCGGAGCGCAAGCGCGTGGCCAACGAGTTGCGCTCCACCGGCGCGGCCGAGGGCGAAAAAATCCGCGCCGATGCCGACCGGCAGCGCGAGGTGACCGTCGCCAACGCCTACCGTGAGGCGCAGAAGGTCAAGGGCGAGGGCGATGCCCAGGCCGCCGCCCTCTACGGCGAAGCCTTCGGGCGCGACCCGCAGTTCGCGCAGTTCTATCGCAGCCTGGAAGCCTACCGGGCCAGCATCGGCCGCAAGGGCGACGTGATGGTGCTCGACCCCAGCAACTCGGAATTCTTCAAGGCGTTCCGTGGCGGCGGCGCGGCGGCGGCCACCACCGCGGCCGCCAAGAAATAAGCTTGGACAGCAACGTCTTCTGGGCCGCACTGGCCATGGTGCTGGTGCTCGAGGGCCTGTTTCCGTTCCTTTCCCCGGGCCGTTGGCGCACTACATTCCAGCGGCTGCTGGAGCTGCACGACGGGCAACTGCGCTTCTTCGGCCTGTGCAGCGTCCTGATCGGGCTGGTACTGCTTTGGCTGCTTTCCTAGAGCAGCAGCACCAACAGCCGGACATCGGTGCGCGAAGGGCGCGAAGGACGCGAATTCTTTCGCGCCTTTTGCGCAATTTTCGCGTCCTTCGCGTACGGGTGTCCGCTTTCTTGGGCGGTTGCGAAGGCCGGTAAAATACCGCTTTTAACAGCACCCCCTCACCATGTCCGCCTGGGTCCTGCCGGATCACATCGCCGATGTATTGCCTTCCGAGGCCCGGCACATTGAAGAAATCCGGCGCGAATTGCTCGATACCGCCCGGGGTTACGGCTACGAGCTGGTGATGCCGCCGCTGCTGGAGCACCTGGAATCGCTGCTCACCGGCACCGGCGAAGCGCTGGACCTGCAGACATTCAAGCTGGTGGACCAGCTCTCGGGCCGCATGATGGGCCTGCGCGCGGACACCACGCCCCAGGTCGCGCGGATCGATGCGCACCTGCTCAATCGCCAGGGCGTGGCGCGCCTGTGCTACTGCGGGCCGGTCCTGCACACGCGCCCGGACCGCCCGCACGCCACCCGCGAACCGCTGCAGTTCGGTGCCGAGATCTACGGCCACGCCGGGCTGGAAGCCGACCTGGAAGCACTGTTGCTGGCGCTGGACTGCCTGAAGGCGGCCGGCGTGGGCGACGTCACGGTGGACATGGCCGACGCGCGCATCGTGCGCTCGCTGCTCAGCGGCGTGCCGGTCGATGGCTCCGTCCTGCAGCGCGTGCATGCGGCGCTGGCCACCAAGGACGCGAGCGAGCTGCGCGTGCTCACGGCCGGCTTTCCGACGGCGGCGCGCGAGGGTTTGCTGGCGCTGGTCACCCTTTATGGCGACGGCAAGGTGCTGGAGCAGGCCGAGAAGGCGCTGCCGTCCAGTCCGGTGCTGCGGGAAGCCCTGTCCACGCTGAAGTGGCTGTCCGGGCACCTGCAGGGCGCCAGGGTGAGTTTCGACCTGGCGGACCTGCGCGGCTACTCCTATTACAGCGGCGCGCGCTTCGCCGTCTACACGGCCGGCGCCAGCGATGCGCTGGTGCGCGGCGGCCGTTACGACGAGGTCGGCGCGGTGTTCGGACGCAACCGGCCGGCCGTGGGCTTCAGCCTGGACGTCAAGGAGCTGGTCGCCGTGGTGGCCAAGCCGCCGCTGAAGGCTGCCATTCGCGCACCCTGGCTGGACGCCGGCAAGGACGCGGCGCAGCTGCGCGCCGCCATTGCGGCGCTGCGCGGCCGCGGCGAAACCGTGGTGTGCGTCCTGCCGGGCCACGAGAGCGAAATCGAGGAATTCCATTGCGACCGCGAACTGGCCCAGGCGGCGGGCCAATGGGTCGTCAAGGCCGTCTGATCCTGTATTTATTTTCCGGAAACCAATGCGATGACAAACACAAAGGGCCGCAACGTGGTCGTGGTCGGCACCCAGTGGGGCGACGAAGGCAAGGGCAAGCTGGTGGACTGGCTGACCGAAATGGCGCAGGGCGTGGTGCGCTTCCAGGGCGGCCACAACGCCGGCCACACGCTGGTGATCAACGGCGTGAAGACGGCGCTGCACCTCGTTCCCAGCGGGATCATGCGCCCCAGCGTGAAGTGCTACATCGGCAACGGCGTGGTGCTGTCCGCGGCCAAGCTCTTCGAGGAGATCGAAGGGCTGGAGAAGGCCGGCGTCGAAGTGCGCTCGCGCCTTCGCATCAGCGAGGCCTGCCCGCTGATCCTGCCGTACCACGCGGCGCTGGACATCGCGCGCGAGACGCTGCGCGAACAGGGCGGCAGCGAGAAGATCGGCACCACCGGCCGCGGCATCGGCCCGGCCTACGAAGACAAGATCGCGCGCCGCGCGCTGCGCGTGCAGGACCTCAAGCATCCCGACCGTTTCGCCGAGAAGCTCAAAGTGGTGCTGGACCTGCACAACTTCATGCTCACGAAATACCTGAACGCTCCGGCGGTGGACTACCAGGCGGTGTTCGACCAGTCGATGCAGCACGGCGAACTGATGAAGCCCATGATGGCCGACGTTTCGCGCGAGCTCAACGAGGCCCATTTGCATGGCGACAACCTGCTGTTCGAAGGCGCGCAGGGAACGCTGCTGGACGTGGACCACGGCACCTACCCGTACGTGACCTCGAGCAATTGCGTGGCCGGCAATGCCGCTGCCGGCGCCGGCGTCGGCCCGGGCATGCTGCACTACATCCTGGGCATCACCAAGGCCTATTGCACGCGCGTGGGCGGCGGCCCGTTCCCGACCGAACTGGACTGGGCCACGCCCGGCACGGTGGGCTATCACCTGTCCACCGTGGGCGCCGAAACCGGCGTGACCACCGGGCGCAGCCGGCGCTGCGGCTGGTTCGACGCCGCGCTGCTCAAGCGCAGCGCGCAGGTCAACGGACTGTCGGGCCTGTGCATCACGAAGCTGGACGTGCTGGATGGCGTCAAGGAACTGCAGCTTTGCACCGGCTACGAGCTGGATGGCGAGCACACCGACATCCTGCCGATGGGCGCCGACGAGATTTCGCGCTGCAAGCCGGTGTACGAAACGATCGAAGGCTGGAGCGAAAGCACGGTGGGCGTGACGGACTATGACCAGCTGCCGGTCAACGCGCGGCTGTACCTGCAGCGCATCGAACAGGTGACCGGCGTGCCGATCGACATGATCTCGACCGGGCCTGATCGCGACCAGACCATCATGATGCACCACCCCTATCTGGCGAAATGACGAATGACGAATGAGGAATGACAATGGCGCCGGTGTTTTGTCATTTGTCATCGAAGCGCAGCAAGGTCATTTGTCATTGCTAAAAGAGGAACGGAACATGTTGACGGAAGACGGCAAGCACCTTTACGTGAGCTACGACGAGTACCACAGCCTGATCGAGAAGCTGGCGATCAAGGTGCACCAGTCGGGCTGGAAGTTCGACACCATCCTGTGCCTGGC
>DATMBW010000533.1:0-3613 GCA_035559095.1 Ramlibacter sp. | reverse complement strand
GGCCAGTGTCAGGACAACCGTATCGGTATAGGCACCCGCGCTGGCGTTCTGGTAATCCGTAGCAACAATCGAACCGCCAACCGTCAGGTCCTTGTCCTGGCCGGTGCCAAAGCCCGTGCCTGTTTGCGTGCCACCGGAGATGGTGAGGGTGTACGCAATGAAGTCCGTGCCGTTGCCCATGCGCCTGGAGCCGCCCGAGAAATTCAGGCCATTTCCAGCCGTGACGCCCGTTGCAGCTGTGTCTTTCGTGCATTTGTACTTGACGGCCGCGCCGGAACCGGGAATTGGGCCGGCGGCGGACGGGTCGACCGTGCCGAAGCTCAAGGTCTGCGCGGCACTGCTGAACTTGCAGACACCGCTGACTGTGGCGGAAACCGTGAGGTTTTGCGTGTCCGCAGCGGCCGCAAAGCCAGAGGCGCAAACGAGGATTGCGGCAGGGAGAGCCTTGAGAAGGGCGCGGTGGTTGCTCATGAGAGAAGCTCCAAAAATAAACAAGACTTAGCAATATTTGCCAGAGCGACACGCCGACTGCTCGACAGCTCCTGCAAACTCATTTGTATCAAAACGCAACTGAATGTTAGTCGCTCGGCAGTAAGAAATCAACCTAAGCCCAGTTAGGGAGGCGGCTTAAACCTGTGAAAGTCGTTAAAAAATCACGACTTACCTGCTAATCGCCACCTAAATCTTCAGCGCTATGCTGATATTCCTACTGTTACAAATGCGCCATGCACGACCTTGCCCATCGTTTTGCGTTGATCGTCCTGGTGGGCTGCGGGGTGCTGAGCGTTGTTGAGCTCCCCTGGAGCTCAACTTTATCAGGACTTTCGGCTTACTCCAATTGGGGCGCTGGGTGGAATGTTGTGCAGATGCAGCATTGGTACTTCATGCTGGGCATCCTGGCGGCCGGCTTGGTCGTTTCCGCATTCGTGCCAGCATTGCGCATGGGGGCGATCGGTGCAGCGGTTTTAAGCAAGCTGGCATATTTAGGGTTCGTCCTGGGAGTGGATGCAGCAACTGGGTTGGCCGACTCGGCTTGGCTGGAGGCGGCCATGGTGCTCGCCTTGCTTGCCGCCGCGGTCATCCTGGCCCGCGAAGCCTGGCAGGAAGCCCGCTGGAATGGCATGCTGCCGCTACGATCGGAGGCCTGATGCGCGTTCTGCTCGTTGAAGACGATGAAATGATCGGCCAGAGCCTGGTGCGGGCGCTGGGCGGCAACGGCTGGTCGGTCGACTGGGTCAAGGAGGGCCTGCTGGCCCAAAGCGCCATGTCCGACGGCGGCTACGCCTGCGTGCTGCTTGACCTGGGCCTGCCCAAGCGCGATGGCATCGAAGTGCTGCGCAGGGCGCGCGCCCAGGGCGACCAGACGCCGGTGCTGGTGCTCACGGCGCGCGATGGCCTGGACGACCGCATTACCGGCCTGGACATCGGCGCGGACGACTATCTGATCAAGCCCTATGAATTTCGTGAGTTGCTGGCGCGCATGCGTGCCGTCATCCGGCGCCGGGACGGCAGCGCCCATTCGGTGATCGGCGGCGCCGAGGTTGGGCTGGACCTGACCACACGCGAAGTGCTGCTGCAAGGCGAGCGGTCGCAGCTGTCGGCGCGTGAATTCGCGTTGCTGCATGCCCTGCTCGAGCGGCCCGGCGCCATCTTGTCGCGCGAGCAGCTGGAAAGCCGCATCTACGGCTGGGGCGAGGAGGTCAGCAGCAACGCGGTGGACGTGCTGATCCACGGCATGCGCCGCAAACTGGGCGCCGACACCATTCGCAATGTGCGCGGGCTGGGTTGGCGCATCGCGGCCTCCTCAGGTGGTGCGCCCACACCCGCGACCCATGGGAGCGCGCCATGAGACGCGAAGGGCGAGGGGCCCCGTTTACGGGGATCGACCAGCGCGAATGGCGCAAGCGGGCGCCCCACCGGGGCGGATCTGAACCGTGGCCTATCGGAGTCCGCACATGAGCTTGCAGGTGCTGCCCGCTGAACTGGCGTGCCCGCCCGAGCGCGCCAGGATCTTCAACGTCTTTCCCACCGGCCCGATGTGCTCGCTGCGGCGCGCGATGCTGCTATGGCTGGTGCCCCTGTTCCTGCTGGTGGGAGCCGCTTCCGCGGCGTTCTCCTACTGGAGCTACAACCATATGGTCGCCGAATTCATGGACGACCAGATGCAGCAGCTGGCCCATTCCCTGGTGGTGCACCGGCACGACCTGTCGCCGCCGCCGACGGCCGAACGCGTGCACAAGTGGGGGGTCTACATCGTTCAGCTGTATTCGCCCTCGGGACAGTTGGAGTTCTGTTCGTGGCCGGATCTCAAAGCCGGCCTGCAGCAGCAAAGCGGTTTTCATGATGTGCTGGTGGACGGCACGCGCTGGCGCGCCTATACCGCTCCCCCGACTTCGAGCGGACACCGGTTCCAGGTGTTCCAGAGCGGCACGTTCCGCAGCCATCTGGCGGCCGAACGCGCGGGCGCCGCCCTGGCGCCGGTGCTGATCCTGCTGCCGCTGGCCATTCTCATTCTGTGGGGCGTCGCCGGCGCCATGTCGCGCGCCGTCCAGGAGATCGGCGGTCAGGCAGCGATGCAGGACGAGCACACCATCGCGGAACTGCCGCTGCAGCGAGTGCCGCAGGAGATCCAGCCGCTGGTGATGTCGTTCAACAGCCTGCTTGCGCGGCTGCGCGATGCGTTCGCCAACCAGCGGCGCTTCGTGCAGGACGCTGCGCACGAATTGCGCACGCCCATCACGGCCGTGGCGCTGCAATTGGAAAACGTCCGCTCCGACATGCCGCCCGGCGCCTGCGCGCAAAGCCTCGCGCAGCTGGAAGCGGGCGTGTGGCGCGCGCAGCGCCTGGTGGACCAGATGCTCAAGCTGTCGCGCCAGGAAGCGCCGGTTGCCGAAGCCGCGGGCACGGTCGACCTGCACGCGCAACTGCATGAAAGCATCAGCGCGCTGATCGCGTTGGCCGACCAGCGCAACATCGACCTTGGCCTGGTGGCGCCGCCTACGGGCTCGCCGCCCGCGACGCTTCGTTGCGCGGCGGGCGATTTGCGCAGCGTGCTGGACAACCTGATCGAGAATGCCTTGCGCTACACGCCCGAAGGCGGCGTCGTGGACGTGCGATTGGCCAGCCAAGACGGCCGCCCCGCTGTCGAAGTGATCGACACCGGGCCCGGCATTCCACCCGATTTGCTGGCACGGGTGTTCGACCGCTTCTTTCGCGTGCCGGGCAGCCAGGCGCGCGGCAGCGGGCTCGGTCTGGCCATCGCGCAGGCGGCGGCGCAGCGCTGCGGCCTGCGCATCCGCTTGCGCAACCGCGACGACCGCAGCGGGCTCGTGGCGCGCGTCGAGCCGGTGTAGGTCGAGCCCCCGTCATCCCGGGCCTGACCCGGGATCCATGCACGTCCGGCGAACATGGATGCCCCCGGGGACGCAGTCCGGGCAGGCTGCTCCTGTCCGGCATGACGGTCGAGCAATCTCTCCCGCTAATTCGCAGCTAAGCAAACGCTAAGGGCCACCTAAAGAGCGGCGCCTACAGTGAAATCACGGTTGGTGCTCGAACTTCATGAGAGAAGCAGCAGCCGGAAAACTTCGGTTATCTCCACTCACTGAAAGGTCCT
>DATMBW010000532.1:0-5175 GCA_035559095.1 Ramlibacter sp. | reverse complement strand
GCCGGCCAGGTGATTGCCCGCGTCGATTCGACCGAGTACGCATCCCGCGTCAGGCAGGCGCAGGAACAGGCCGACGCCGCCAAGGCACAGATCGACATCGCGCAGCGCCAGTGGGACAACAACAAGGCCCTGGTGGACAAGGGCTTCATCTCGAAAACCGCGCTGGATACCTCGTGGAACAACTTCGCCGCGGCACAGGCCAACCACAAGGCCGCACTGGCGGCGGTGGAGATGGCACGCAAGACGCTGGAGGACACGGTGCTGCGCGCCCCGATCTCCGGCGTGGTGGCGCAGCGACTGGCCCAGCCCGGCGAGCGCGTTGCCGTGGAGGCCCGGGTGATCGAGATCGTGGACCTGAGCCGCCTGGAGCTCGAAGCCGCGCTCAGCCCCGGCGACTCGCTGGACGTGCGCGTCGGTCAGGAGGCCGCGCTGCAGATCGAAGGCAGCAACCGGCCCGTCAAGGCAAAGGTGGCACGCATCAACCCAAGCGCGCAAGCAGGCAGCCGCAGCGTGGTGGCTTACCTGGCCATCGCGGACGCGTCCGGACTGCGCCAAGGTCTCTTTGCCCAGGGCACGCTGGGCACGGGGCGGATCTCGGCCTTGACCGTGCCACTGTCGGCGGTGCGAACGGACAAACCGGCGCCGTATGTGCAGGCCGTCGAAAACAACCAGGTGGCGCACAAGCCGGTGGAGCTGGGCACGCGCGGCGAGGTGGGCAAGGAACTGATGGTGGCCGTCAAGGGCCTGGCGGCCGGCACGATGGTGATCCAGGGCAACGTCGGCCCGCTGCGCGAAGGCACGGCCGTGCGCTTCACCGGCGCCGGCGCGCAGCCCGGCCCCGCGCCACAAGCGGCGGAGGCGACGGCCGCCCGCGCGCCGGCCAAGGCCCCCAGCCCCTGAAGAAAGACTAGCGCTCCCCGCCAAACGCTCAACGCCGAACGCCCAACCTCTTTATGTGGTTCACCCGCATCAGCTTGAAGAACCCGGTCTTTGCGACCATGATCATGCTCGCCATCGTGGTGCTGGGGCTGTTTTCCTACCAGCGCCTGAAGGTCGACCAGTTCCCCAATATCGACTTCCCGGTGGTGGTCGTGACGGCGGAATACCCGGGCGCCTCGCCCGAGATCGTCGAGAGCGAAGTCACCAAGAAGATCGAGGAAGGCGTCAACTCGATCGCCGGCATCAACGCCCTGACGTCGCGCAGCTACGAGAACCAGGCGGTCGTCGTCATCGAGTTCCAGCTGTACGTCGACGGGCGCAAGGCCGCCGAAGACGTGCGCGAAAAAGTCGCCTTCATCCGGCCCACGTTCCGAACCGAAGTCAAGGAGCCGCGGGTGCTGCGGTTCGACCCGTCCAGCCGGGCGATCTGGTCGGTGGCCGTGCTGCCCGATGCCGGCAAGAGCAAGGCCATGACGTCCGTGGAGCTCACCAATTGGGCCGACCAGGTACTCAAGAAACGGCTGGAGAATGTGCGCGGCGTGGGCTCGGTCACGCTGGTGGGCGGCACCAAGCGCGAGATCAATATCTACCTCAACCCGGCCGCGATGGAAGCGCTGGGCATCACAGCCGACCAGGTGGCGGCGGCCGTGCGCAACGAGAACCAGGACCTGCCGATGGGCGCCATCCGTTCGCTGGCGCAGGAGCGCGTGGTCCAGATCGACGCGCGAATGCAACGCCCCGAGGACTTCGGCAAGATCATCGTGGCACGGAAGAACGGCGCGCCCGTGCGCGTCGAGCAGGTCGCCCGCATCGCCGATGGCGCCCAGGAAATCGACAGCCTGGCCCTGTACAACGGCGAGCGCACCTTGTTGCTCTCGGTGCAGAAATCGCAGGACGAAAACACGATCGAGGTGGTCGACGGACTGAGGCGGATCGTGGCCGACATGGCGGCGCAGCTGCCGCCGGGCGTGCGGCTGGAGCCGATCACCGACGGCTCGCGCCCGGTCCGCGTCTCGGTGGAGAACGTGCGCCGCACGCTGATCGAGGGCGCGCTGCTCACGGTGCTGATCGTCTTCCTGTTCCTCAATTCCTGGCGCAGCACCGTGATCACGGGCCTGACGCTGCCGATCGCCCTGATCGGCACCTTCCTGTTCATGAACATGTTCGGCTTCACCATCAACATGATCACGCTGATGGCGCTGTCGCTGTGCGTGGGCCTGCTGATCGACGATGCAATCGTGGTGCGCGAGAACATCGTGCGCCATGTCCAGATGGGCAAGTCGCCGTACCAGGGGGCGCTGGACGGAACGCAGGAGATCGGCCTGGCCGTGCTGGCCACCACTTTTTCCATCGTCGCGGTATTCCTGCCGATCGGCTTCATGGGCGGCATCATCGGCAAGTTCTTCCACGAGTTCGGCGTCACCATCGTCGCCGCGGTGCTGATCTCGATGTTCGTGAGCTTCACGCTGGACCCGATGCTGTCCTCGGTGTGGCACGACCCGGAGATCGAGGCGCACGGCAAACCGCGTGAACGGCGCACGTTCTACGACCGGACCATCGGCCGCGTCACCGGCTGGTTCGACCACGCCACCGACTTGGCTGTCGACACGTACCAGTTGATCCTGCGCTGGTCGCTTTCGCACAAGCTCGCCACCGTCGGGCTGGCCGTCGCCGTGTTCGTCACCAGCGTCGCCATGGTGCCCCTGCTGGGGACGGAGTTCGTGCCCAAGGCCGACTTTTCCGAACTCTCGCTCAACTTCTACACGCCGGTCGGCTCCTCGCTGGAAGTGACCGAATCCAAGTCCAGGCAGGTCGAGGCCATCGTGCGCGAGTTCCCCGAGGTGAAGTACACGCTCTCGACGATCAACACCGGCAACGCGCAAGGCAAGATCTACGCATCGGTGTATGTGCGCATGGTCGACCGCAAGGAGCGGTCGCGCAGCGTCGACCAGATGTCGGGCGTGCTGCGCGAGCGGCTCAAGCAGGTGCCGGGCATCACGGTGACGCACGTGGGCCTGCTCGATGCCGTGGGCGGCAACAAGCAGATCGAGTTCTCGCTGCAGGGCCCGGACCTGAAGGAGCTCGAGCGCCTCGCCCGGCTGGTCAGCGAACGCATCCGCACGATTCCGGGCCTGGTGGACCTCGACTCCAGCGTCAAGCCCGACAAGCCGGTGATCGAGGTCGACGTCAAGCGGGATGCCGCTTCCGACCTGGGCCTTTCCGTGGCCCAGATCGCGATTCCGCTGCGCACGCTCATCGCGGGCCAGACCGTGGGCAACTGGCGCGCGCCCGACGATCAGACGTACGACGTGAACGTCCGCCTGTCGCCGGATGCGCGCAACGCGCCGCAGGACCTGGAGCGGCTCCCGTTCGCCACGGGCGTCAATGCCGACGGGAGTTCGCGCGTCGTGCGGCTGAACCAGATCGCCGCCGTGAAGGAAACGACCGGGCCCAACCAGATCAACCGGCGCGACCTCACGCGCGAAGTGGCGGTGAACGCCAATGTCCAGAACCGGTCCGCCGGCCAGGTTTCCGAGGACATCCGGGCCCAACTCGACACCATCGCCTTGCCGCCGGGCTACCGCTACCAGTTCAGCGGCTCGACCAAGAACATGGCCGAATCGTTCGGCTACGCGGTGTCGGCCCTGGCCATGGGCGTGATCTTCATCTACATGATCCTGGCCAGCCAGTTCAGGAGCTTCTTCCAGCCGCTGGCCCTGATGACTTCGCTGCCCCTCACCCTGATCGGCGTGGTGCTTGCCTTGCT
Organism: Ramlibacter sp.; assembly: GCA_035559095.1. Lineage (GTDB taxonomy): Bacteria > Pseudomonadota > Gammaproteobacteria > Burkholderiales > Burkholderiaceae_C > Ramlibacter. Next base: position 1,469 of record DATMBW010000532.1, on the reverse strand, counting down.
GATGTTCGGCTCGACGCTGTCGATCTTCTCGATCATCGGCATCGTCATGCTGATGGGGCTGGTGACCAAGAACGCCATCCTGCTGGTGGACTTCGCGATTCGCATGCGCGAGGACCATGTCGACGCTCAAGGCAGTCGCGTGCCGGGCATGGGCCGCACCGAAGCGCTGTTGCACGCCGCCAAGGTGCGGCTGCGCCCGATCCTGATGACCACGCTGGCCATGATCTTCGGCATGGTGCCCCTGGCTTTCGCGCTGACCGAAGGCTCGGAGCAGCGCGCGCCCATGGGCCAGGCCGTGATCGGCGGCGTCATCACCTCATCGCTCCTGACGCTGGTGGTGGTGCCGGTCGTCTACTGTTACCTGGACGACCTGGCCAACTGGTTGCGCCCGCGCCGGCCCGCCGTCGCAGGGACGGCTGCCCCCGGGTCGCAGCCTGGGGCAGGTTCCGGCGCCCAACCCCTGCCCGCCTCTAAAATTGACCGTTTGCCCTGATTTCTATCCATTGGAGAAACCCGTAATGACCGCCCTCGCCAACCTCGAACAGGCCCGCTACAAGATGATCGAGCAGCAGATCCGGCCCTGGAACGTATCCGACGCCCAGGTCCTGGAACTGCTCTCGGTGGTCCACCGTGAAGACTTCGTGCCCATGGCCCAGAAGGCCCTGGCTTTCGTGGACATGAAGATTCCGCTGCAGGCTGCGGCCGAGCAGGCCATCGCGCAAGGCCACTGCATGCTCGAGCCCAAGGTCGAAGCGCGCATGCTGCAGGAGCTGCATGTGGGTCCGAAGGACAAGGTGCTGGAAGTCGGCGCCGGCTCCGGCTACATGGCGGCGCTGCTCGGGCGCCGCGCGCAGCGCGTGATCACGCTCGAGATTGACCCGCAACTGGCGAAGACCGCGCGCGCCAACCTGCAGCGCGCGGGGATCGGCAACGTCGAAGTGCGCGAAGCGGATGGCTCCAAGGGCCTGCCGTCGGAAGCCCCGTTCGACGTCATCCTGCTCAGCGGCTCGGTGGCCGAGGTGCCCCACTCCCTGCTGGAACAGCTCAAGGTCGGCGGGCGGCTGGCAGGCGTCGTCGGGGTCGAACCGGTCATGCGCGCGACCGTCATCACGCGCACCGGTCAGGCGTCTTTCAGCACGGCCCAGCCGTGGGACACCGTCGCGCCGCGGCTGGCCAATTTCCCCGAGCCTTCCAGGTTCCACTTCTAAGAGGCAAGCCGTCCGTTCGATGATCGCCCAAGTACGCCCTGCCGGTCTCGCCGAGTGGATCCGGGGCCAAGCCGCCGGCCGGCCGGCGATCGTCCTTGACGTGCGCGAGCCCCGGGAACTGCAGGCCGCCAGCGTCAAGGCCGATGGCTTCGAGCTCGTGGCGATCCCGATGAACGAACTGCCGGCCCGGCTGGCCGAACTCGACCCGGCGCGACCCGTCGCCTGCCTGTGCCATCACGGTAATCGCAGCCAGCGTGTCGC
>DATMBW010000531.1:0-8758 GCA_035559095.1 Ramlibacter sp. | reverse complement strand
TTCCGGGCTGTCGACATTCTGGCCGCCGCGCACGGCATCGACCGCCGATTCCAGCGACTTGCGCGAAAGGCCGTTTTCGCGGGCAATGCGGCCGATGTCCTGCTTCGTGTCGGCGATGGCCAGCAGGAACAACTCGCCGGCGACGAACTGGTCGCCGCGCTTGATCGCTTCCTTCTCGGCGACCTGCAGCAGCGAAACGAGGTCGCGGCCGACTTGCACCTGCTCCTGGCCTTCGACCTTGGGCCGCCTGTGCATTGCAGATTCGGCCGCCGCCAGCAGGCCGGGCACATTGACGCCCGCGCGCTGCAGCAACGCACGCGGACCGTCGTCCTGCCGCAGCATGGCCACGAGCAGGTGTTCCGGCTCGATATAGGCGTGGTCATTGCCCAGGGCCAGGGTCTGCGCCTCGCCCAGGGCTTCCTGGAATTTGGTGGTGAGTTTGTCTAGTCGCATGGATGGACTCCGTTCACCTCACCAGCTTAGGCTTGTCCACAGGTTTTCAAGGGTCGCCGTAAGCTTCTGTCGCGCCGCCAGGGGTGGCTGGAACGGATGACTAGAATCCAGCCATGAAGATTCACCAGCTGTCAGTGAACTACCTGGCCGAGCAGGATCGCATCCTGATGCGCGTCAACACCGCGGCGGCCGAGGAAATGCGGCTGTGGCTGACCCGGCGCCTGATGCTGGGGCTGTGGCCGCTGCTGTCCAAGCTGCTGACAACGCACCTGCTCAAGCTCGAAGCGGCCGGCACTTCGCTCGACACCGCCGACGACGGCCTCAAAAGGATGCTGGCCGAATTCCGCAAGGAGGAATTCCTCAAACAAGCGGATTTCGAAACCCCCTATCGGGAGAACCAGCCGCTGATGCCGCTCGGGGAAGAGCCGCTTCTGATCACCGACGTGGACGCGTCGCCGCTGGCCAACGGCCAGTTGCGCCTGAACTTCAACGAGCGTCCGCCGGGCGAAGGCAAGCCGCGCAGCTTCCGCATGGAAATGGATCCCAAGCTGATGCAGGGGCTGATGCATCTGCTGGAACAGGCGCTGGCGCGCTCGCAGTGGCGCGAGTCTTTCGGCGCGCCGGTGGCGGTCGAGGATGGCCTCGCGAGCGAGGAAAATCGCCTGTCGCACAAACCGCGCTACCTCAACTGATCCACCCGCTCAATCGCCCAAAGTATCCAGGGCGAAGCCGGCGATGCGCTTGTAGTCGTCCGACATGCGCCGCAGTTCATCCTGGCTGATCAAGTCGCCGATCCGGCGAAACGGCTTGCCGCCACTGAGTTCATCGACCCGGATGTTGATGAAATCCGGGGGAACCGTCCGGTTGGCCAGGACGATCCTTGCGGTCGCCGGCAAGCGCAGCGCCTCGTAAGAAGACAAGGCCGCCGGGCCGTCGATCGCGGTGGCAAGCTGCTGGGCCAGCGTCCTCGCGTCGATGATGGCCTGCGCGGAGCCGTTCGAGCCGCGCGGATACATGGGGTGCGCGGCGTCGCCCAGCAGGGTCACCCGGCCGAACGTCCAGCGCGGCACGGGGTCCTTGTCCACCATCGGGTACTCGAACACATGTTCAGCACCGGTGATCAGGCTGGGCACGTCAAGCCAATCGAAATTCCACCCGTCGAAGATGTGCAAGAAGTCCTCGGGCCGGCCGGGCTGGTTCCAGTCGTTCATCGGCGCGCCCTCGCGCCGGATCTCGGCCACCCAGTTGACCAGCTGGCGGCCGCGCCCATCCGCGTTGTCGGCAATCGGGTAGATCACCATCTTTCCGGTTTCGATGGAGCCGATCCGCAGGTAGCTCTTGCCGCTGAGGATGGGAGGATGCAAGGTGACGCCGCGCCAGGTGTTGATGCCGGCAAAGGCCAGCTCTTCCCCGGGGTAGAACTGCCGCCGAACGGCCGAGTTCACGCCGTCGCAGGCCACCACGACGTCGGCGCGGACCGGCGGCCGCGCGCCCGTGCCGCTGTTGAAACGTAGCGTCGCGCCTCCTGCATCCTGGTCGATGCCGACACAGCGGTGATCCAGGTGGATCCGGTTGGCGCCCAGCCGTTCACGCACGGCTTCGTACAGCACCCGGTGCAACTTGCCGCGATGAATGCCCACCTCGGGCCAGGCATAGCCGGCGTGCCTGCCGCGCGGTTCGCGGTAGATGAATTGCCCGAACCGGTTGAAGAACACGCTTTCCAGGTTCTCGATGCCGGACGCCTCGAGCTGAGGCTGCAACCCCAGCTCCGCAAGCTCGCGCATCGCGTGCGGCAGCAAGGTGATCCCCACGCCGATTTCCCGCACGGCGGCAACCGTTTCATAGATGTCGCAGAGCAGGCCCTGGCGGTGCAGGAACAACGCCAGGCTCAGTCCGCCGATGCCGCCCCCGACGATGGCAATCTTCATGTGCGGCCTTGGTTGCGCGGCGTCAATCCGCCCTGATGTTCTGCGCCTTGATCAACTGCGCCCAGCGGTCGGCGTCCTGCTCGACCAGGCGGCGGAACTCCTCGGGGCTGCTGGCGGCCGGATCCATACCCTGCGTCTCGAAAGCGGTGCGGACTTCCGGCATGGCCAGGATGTCCTTGAGCTCCCGGTTCAGCCGCGCGACAAGCTCGGGCGACGTGCCGGGCGGCGCAAAGATGCCATACCACATGTCCACATTGACTTCCGCCGCGCGCGCCTCGGCCAGCGTAGGCACCTGGGGCAGCAGGTGGTGGCGCTTTTCGCTGCCGATCCCCAGCGCCACCAGCTTGCCGGCCTTCACGTGCGGCAGCGCCACATGGATGGGCAGGAACATCACGTCGATCTGCCCGCCCAGCAGGTCGGTGACGGCGGGTGCGGTGCCGCGGTAGGGGATATGCGTGAGGAACACCCCGGCCTTGGCCTTGAACAGTTCCATCGAGAGGTGGTGCGGCGTGCCCACGCCCGGGCTGGCGTAGTTGATCGCCCCCGGCTTGCGTTTGGCGGCGGCCACGAGATCGGACGCCGAGTGGTAGCCGGTGCGCGGGTTCGCCACCAGCAGCAATTGACCCCAGCTCGTCAGCGTCACGGGCACCAGGTCCTTGACCGGGTCGAACGGCAGTTGCGGGTAGAGGCTGCGGTTCATGACCAGCGTGTTGACGCTGACCAGCAGCGTGGATCCGTTGGGCGGCGAACGCACCACGGCTTCGGTGCCGATGTTGCCGGAGGCACCCGAGCGGTTGTCCACCACAACGGGCCTGCCAAGCCGCTCGCCGAGCCTGGGACCCACCGTGCGGGCAATCAGGTCGATGCCGGTGCCGGGCGTAAACGGCACGATCAGGCGCAGCGGGCCCTGCGCAGTGGCCGCCGGCGCAGGCGCCTGGGCGGCGGCGCCGAACGCGGCCAGCGCGGCGACCACCAGGGTGACGGCGTTTCGCCACTCAACAGCAAACATACTTTGCGCCTCTGCGGTTTGTATGCTAACTATTATGTGAAGGCCGCCCCCAGGCACAATCCACGCATTCCCTAAACCCTTGCAGCTCGTGACCGCCTCCGCCACACCGCCAGCCAGCCTGTCCCGGCTCTACATCCGGCCCGGATTCCTGCTGCGGCGCGCGCACCAGATTTCGGCCGCGGTATTCGAGGACGAATGCCGCGAGCTGGCGTTGACGCCGGCCCAGTTCGGCGTGCTCACCGTGCTGAAGGCGCATCCGGGGCTGGGCCAGTCGAGCCTGGCGCGCGCGCTGGGATTCGACAAGGTCACGGTGCTGCGGGTGCTGCGCGGCCTCGAGACGCGCGGGCTGGTGACGCGCGCTGCGGCGTCCGGCAACAAGCGCAACATCGCGGTGGCGCTCACGGCCCGCGGGTCGGCCGTGCTGGCTCAAGCGCAAAAGCCCGCCGAGAAAGCCTACAGGCGCCTGCTGGCGCCGCTGGACAAGGCGCAGCAGGCCCAGCTGGTGACGCTGCTGCAGGTGCTCACCGGCGAGCTCGAAGACGACGCGCGGGCCGCGTTCGTGCCGCCGGACGCGCGCTAGTACCGCACGCACGACTCCCGCACGGGAGTCCCTCTTTGGAGTCCGTTTTGCATTCCGTCAGGAATTGCCGCTCGCGATGCCCCAGCGCGCCAGCGCGGCGTCGTCGCTGACCCGCGCATCGACCCAGCGGCCCCCCCCAGGTGTGCGCTCCTTCTTCCAGAACGGCGCCTGGGTCTTGAGGTAATCCATCAGGAACTCGCAGGCCTTGAAGCTCTCGCCGCGGTGGGCCGAGGTCACGGCCACCATCACGATCTGGTCCAGCGGCTGCAGCAGGCCCACCCGGTGGATGACCCGCACGGCGTAGATGCCGAACCGGCGCTTCGCCTCGTCGATCATCGCCTCGATCGCCTTTTCAGTCATGCCGGGGTAATGCTCGAGCTCCATGGACAGGACCGGGCCATCCGCCAACGGGCTGCCCTCCTGCGCGCCCGGCGCGTTCTGGTCGCGCACCGTCCCCACGAACGCGCACACGGCGCCCACGCGCTTGTCCGCCAGGCGCAACGCGGCCACCTCTTCGGCGAGATTGAAATCCTGGGTCTGGATGGACACGCGGGGATGCATGCCGTCTATTTTGGCACCGGCGCACGGCAAGCGCGCCAGCGGTCGGGGCGCACCCTCAGCCGCCCGTCACGGGGGGAAAGAAGGCCACCTCGCAGCCTTCGCGCAACGCGGCCGACTCATCGCTCATCACCTGGTCCAGCGCCACGCGCACGGCTTTGCCCCGCGCCAGGCCCTGGGCGTAGGCGCCGCCGCGCGCGACCAGCTCGTCGCGCAGCGCGGCCAGGTTCGCGGCCGAGGTTTCCACGCTTTCGCTGCCGCGCCCGAGGGCCTCCCGGATCGAGGCGAAGTACTTCACGGTGAGCTTCATGCGATGAGCTCCGCCAGCAGCATGACGGGCACCGCCTCGCCCCAGGCGATCGTGTGCCCCGGCGGGTTGTCCACGAGGCCGTCGCTCCAGACGGCCGACGTCAGCACGCCCGAGCTCTGGTTGGCGAACAGGTCCAGCCCGCCCGCCGGGTTGCGCCGCACGCGCAGGAACTCGCGCCGCTTGTCGGGGCGCTGCACGCTGAAGTGAGCGGGCAACGGCACAGCCGCCGGCGCCAGCCGCGTTGCGCCCTGCAGTTTCAGGACGAAAGGTCTTACCAGCAGCAGGAAAGTGACGAAGCTGGACACCGGGTTGCCCGGCAATCCGATGAAATGCGCGGGCCCGACCTTGCCGTAGGCGAATGGCTTGCCGGGCTTGATCGCGATCTGCCACAGGTCGAGCGAACCCAGCGCCTGCACTGCAGGCTTGACGTGGTCTTCCTCGCCGACCGAGACGCCGCCGCTGGTGAGGATGAGGTCGTGGCCGCTGGAGGCGCGCCGCAGCGCATCGACGGTCGCATCGCGCCGGTCGGGCACGATCCCCAAGTCGGTGACCTCGCAGCCCAACCGGTGCAAGAGCGCGCGCAGGAAGAAGCGGTTGGAGTTGTAGATCGCGCCGGGCCTCATCTTGCCGGGTGGCACCTCGCCGGGCATCACGAGTTCGTCGCCGGTGGAAAAAAGCGCCACCCTGGGGCGGCGCGCGACCATCAGCTTGTCCATTCCGATGCCGGCCGCCATGCCCAGTGCGGCCGGGGTGAGGCGCTCGCCCCTGGCCAGAACCACCGCGCCGCGCTGCACGTCCTCGCCGCTCCTGCGGATCCAGTGCCCCGGCTTCGGCGCGCGCAGGATGCGAACCATCCCCTCGCCCGCCGGCTCGGTGTCCTCCTGCATCACGACCGCATCCGCGCCGGCCGGTATTGGCGCGCCGGTGAAGATGCGCGCAACGCTGCCGGCTGCGAGCGGCTCGGGCGCGGCGCCGGCAGCAATGCGCTGGCTTACCGGCAGCACCACGCCGGCGGCGGCGATTTCGCTGCCGCGCACCGCGTAGCCATCCATGGAACTGTTGTCGTGCGGCGGCACCTGCAACGCCGAGACGAGGTCTTGCGCCAGTACCCGGCCGTCGGCCTCGAAGGTGGACAGGATCTCGGTCGCGGCCAACGGCTGCGCATGCCCCAGCAACTCGGCCAGCGCGTCATCGAGTGGCCGCAGCGCGGGGCGGGCGCCATCGGCGGCCAAGGGGGTGTTCATGCAAACATCTCCGGGTCGTATTCGAAGCGGGATTGATTGTCGGCGAGCCACTGGGCCAGCGCATCCACGTCGTTCAAATCCAGCACGGGGCGCAGGGTGGGTTCGGGCAATCGGTCCGGAGAGTCGGTGGCGATGGCGACAATGAAGTCGTCGTCCTTGTACCGCGCCGGCTTGCCGCTGGCGGCGCGCCAGATTTCGATCTTGGGCAGGTTGCTCTCCTTGAAGCCTTCGACCAGCACCCAGTCGACTCCTTCGTACAGTTCCGCGATGAGGTGATGCACCGTCAGCTGGGCGGGCTGCTCGAACTCGCGCATCAGGGCCAGCCGCTGGTTCGAAGCCACCACGACCTCGAAAGCGCCGGCTTCCCGGTGCCGGTAAGTGTCCTTGCCCGGATGGTCGATGTCGAACTTGTGGTGCGCGTGCTTGACTACCGAAACGCGCAGGCCCCGCAGCTTCAGGGCGGGAATGAGGCGCTCGACGAGCGAGGTCTTGCCGGACCCCGAAAAACCTGCAAAACCGACTACGTGCATGGCCACCTCAGCCGCAGTGGCGCGCGATAAACCCCTTGACCGCCTGCACGTCGGCCGGCATCACGGTTACTCGCCGCGGCAGTTGCTCGATGCCTTCGAACCTGGCGGGACGGTCGGGCTCGCGGCCCAGGGCTTCCACGATGGTGGCAGCAAACTTGATCGGCAAAGCGGTTTCCAGCACGATCATGGGCACGCCGGGCCGCAGTTGCTGGCGCGCTACCTTCAGGCCGTCTGCGGTATGGGTGTCGATGATCAGATTGAACCGTTCATAGGTGTCGCGGATGGTCGCCAGCCGGTCGGCGTGGGTACTCTTGCCGCTGATGAAACCGTAGCGCGGCGACGCCTCGCGGAAGGCCGGGTCATCGCTCAGGTCGAACTGTCCTTTCCGGGACAGCTGCTCGCCGAACAAGCGCCCGACCTTGGCGGCATCGCGCCCGAGCAGGTCGAACACGAACCGCTCGAAGTTGCTCGCCTTGCTGATGTCCATCGACGGGCTGGACGTCTCGTGCGTGTCGGCGCTGGAGCGCACGCGGTACACGCCGGTGCGGAAGAACTCGTCGAGCACGTCGTTCTCGTTGGTGGCCAGCACCAGGCGATCGATGGGCAGGCCCATCATCCGCGCCACGTGGCCGGCGCAGATGTTGCCGAAATTGCCCGAAGGGACGGCGAAGCTGACCTTCCGGTCGTGCGGACCTTGCGGTCCGGCCGCCTGAAAGTAGCCCGCGAAGTAATACACCACCTGCGCCATCAGCCTGGCCCAGTTGATGGAGTTGACGGTGCCGATCCGGTAGCGGCGCTTGAAATCGAGGTCGTTGGAAACCGCCTTGACGATATCCTGACAGTCGTCGAACACGCCTTCGATCGCCAGGTTGTGGATGTTCGCATCCTGCAGGCTGAACATCTGCGCCTGCTGGAAGGCGCTCATGCGGCCGTGCGGCGAGGTCATGAAGACGCGCATGCCCTTCTTGCCGCGCATCGCGTATTCGGCCGCGCTGCCGGTATCGCCCGAGGTCGCGCCCAGGATATTGAGCTCTTCCCCGCGGCGCGCCAGCTCGTACTCGAACAGATTGCCCAGCAGTTGCATGGCCATGTCCTTGAAGGCCAGCGTGGGGCCGTTGGACAGTGCTTCGAGGTAGAGGGGAGCCTGCCCCGGGCTTGACCCGGGGTCCTCGAGTTTCTTTAGTGGCACGATTTCGGGTGTGCCGAACACATCCCGGGTATAGGTCTTGCGGCAGATCGCGCGCAGGTCGGACTGCGGAATGTCGTCGATGAAAAGCGAGAGGATCTCGAACGCCAGGTCCGCGTACGGCAGCCCGCCCCAACGCGCGAGCGTTACCGCGTCAACCTGCGGATAGCGCTCGGGCAGGTACAGCCCGCCGTCGGGCGCCAGGCCTTCCAGGAGGATCTCGCAGAAATGCTTCCGGTCTGCGTGACCGCGGGTCGAGATGTACTTCATACGTCCAGCGCGGGGGCCACCGCGGAACCGGCTTTGCCGGGCCGCTGGTGGCGCCCCCTTGAGGGGGCTGAGGGCCGCGGCTCCAAGCCTGCCTGCGCAGGCTTGGACGGCCCGAAGAGCCTCCGCCTCTGGCGGAGGTGCTGGGCGCCGCAGGCGCTTCGGGGGTGGGCTCTCACTTCAGGCCAGCTCTTCCTTGCGAATGCGCGTGATCGGTGCGAGCACCGTCGGCAGTCCCTGCATCTGGGCGATCACTTCGTTCATCGTTCCCTCGCGCACGCTGTGCGTGAGGATGATCAGGTCGGTCTGCTTTTCGCCCTCGCCGGCTTCGCGCTGCAACATCGCGTCGATGCTGATGCCGGCTTCGGCGAGCAGGCCCGTCACCTTGGCCAGCACACCGGCCTGGTCGGCCACGCGCAGGCGCAGGTAGTAACTGGTGACCACTTCGCTCATCGGGAGCACCGCGACGTCGCTCATCGCATCGGGCTGGAAGGCCAGGTGCGGCACCCGGTGCGCGGCATCGGCCGTGTGCAGTCGCGTGATGTCCACCAGGTCGGCGATCACCGCGCTGGCCGTCGGCTCGGCGCCCGCACCCGCACCGTAATGCAACGTCGCGCCGACGGCGTCACCCTTGACCAGCACGGCGTTCATGGCGCCCTCGACGTTCGCGATCAGCCGCTTGTTCGGCACGAG
>DATMBW010000530.1:0-8490 GCA_035559095.1 Ramlibacter sp. | reverse complement strand
CAGCGGCCTGGTGGCGCAGGCGGCCTGAGGGGCGATCAATGCCGTGCATCACTTCACCGTGTAGCCCTTGCCCTCGAGACACGCAGCGCGCGCCCTCGCGAAGCCGGCCTGCTGTTGCTGCAAAGCGGCTTGCTCCTGTTGCGTGGCCGAGTTGGCGGCCGCTGCATTCTGTCGGCGGCTTTGGCCGCGCGCGGCCACTGCACCGGCCGCCGCGCCGGCACCAGCGTCTCCGCCGACGACCTCGCCGACCACGGCGCCCCTCGCGGCTCCGCGCGCGCCGGCGCCAGGCGTCGTTCCGGTCGCCGTCGTCGGCGGCTTGGCCGCGGCTGCAGGCGGCGGTGGCTTGGCGGGATCGAAGCCGGTTTGCTGAATCGCCCACTTGTGACAGGCTGCTTCATCGCTTTTTTGCTGTTGCGGCGTCTGTCCCTTGGCGGGGAAGGCATACTGCTGAGCGCCAGCCGCAGAGACCAGCGTTGTCGCCAATGCCAGCCAACAAAGGGTTCGTTGAGTCATACCGCGATCCTCTAAAAAAAGTTGTCGACAAGAGCGTGCCGTGCGTGCATGGATCGCTGCTGCCGCATCCGGATCGGAAGAATCGATCGTTGGCCCCTGTCGGGTTGCGCCATGCTGACTCCTTGAGGAATTGTTCTTCGTCCCGGGGGATGATCTGCTTGAGCGGCGAGGAGGTGAATTGGACCAAAGTCCAACACGCAGTCGGCAGGCGATAGCCCCATTTCAGGTCGATTTGCAACAGATGAGTTCGTCAGAGGCAGCCAGAAATGCTGCGGCGCGTCTCTCACGGGGGGCAGCTTGTGCAACAGCGCGCGAGCATTCACGTCACACCACGCAGAAGCGAATTCGCCCATTTAAACCTTTGGAGCTAGACCGGACCTCAACTCCCTGACGCCTTTAGAGCCCCGTGGTCAACACGACCTTGCCGACGACCCTGCGATTCATCACGTCATGCAATGCATCGACGGCGCGCTCCAGCGGATAGACCGCGTGGACACGCGGATGCAGCTTTCCCTCGTGAGCCCAGGTGACCAGCTCTTGCAACCCGGCTTCGATGCGCTCCGGCTCATTGATCATGGAGGCGCCCCAAAAAACACCGACAATTGAACAGCCTTTGAGCAAAGGCAGGTTCAGGGGCATTTTCGGAATTCCACCGGCTGCGAATCCCACCGCCAGAAAACGCCCGCGCCAAGCCAGGCTGCGCAGCGCCGGCTCGCTCAGGTCGCCGCCCACCGGGTCATAGACCACGTCCACGCCGCGTCCACCGGTCAGGGTATTGATCCGCTCGGGAAGGTCCTCGCTCGCATAGTTGATCGTGTGGTCTGCGCCATACCGACGGCACACCGCGAGCTTGTCCTCAGTGGACGCGGCGGCAATAACACGCGCCCCCATGACCTTGGCGATCTCGACTGCCGCCAGCCCGACACCACCGGCGGCGCCAAGCACCAGCACAGTTTCGCCGGCTTTCAGTTCCGCGCGGTCCTTCAGCGCGTGATACGACGTGCCGTAGGTCACGAGGAAGGCCGCCGCCGTCTGGAAGTCCATGTCATCGGGCATGCGGATGACGCGGTCGGCTTGCGCCAGGGTCTCCTGCGCGTAGCCGCCCCAGGTCGTGCCCGCAATGACGCGGTCGCCGCGCTGGAAACGCGTCACGCTCGGGCCAACCTCCTTCACCACGCCGGACACCTCCGCACCAGGCGAGAAGGGCAGCACGGGCTTGAACTGGTACTTGCCGTGGATGATCAGCGTATCGGGAAAATTCACGCCGCAGGCGTGCACCGCGATGAGCACCTGATCCGCGCCTGGGTGTAACGACGGCACTTCCTCCACCACGAGATCGGACGGGGGGCCGTATTGCTTGCAGAGCACCGCCTTCATGCCGCTGTCGCCTTCTGGTCGCGCAGCGGCGTGATCTCTTTATCGCCCATGCATGTCCGTCTCAACCCGTGCGTGCTGCCGCCGCCCAACCGGCGGCCGCCAGCGGCTCAACCAGTTGCCGGTTGTCGATCGCGCGTGCATGTGACGCCGTTCCCTCCAAAGCGCGCTTGACGATCCCCTGCGCAATGCCGGCGAGCCGGAACAGGTTGAAGGCGAGATAGAAGTTCCAGTGCGATAGCACCGCAGCCATTGAGCGGCCCGTCCGTTCGCAATATTGCGCGATGTACTCGCGTTCGCTGGGGATACCATCAACAGCAGGATTGAGATCGGACAAGCCGCGAAACTGCTGCGAGGGCAGGTGCCAACTCAGGCAGTGGTATGAAAAGTCGGCCAGCGGATGCCCGAGAGTCGAGAGCTCCCAGTCGAGAATCGCGATCACTCGTGGGCGGTCATTCGCAAATATCATGTTGTCGATTCGAAAATCGCCGTGCACGATTGCCGCTTCCTCCCCGGGCGGAATGTGTTCCGGCAGCCATTCGACAAGGCGTTCCATCGCGGGTTGGTTTTCAGTTTCACAGGCCCGGAACTGGTTTGTCCAACGGCTGATCTGGCGCTGCATGTATCCATTGGGGCGGCCGAATCCATCCAACCCAACCGCCGCAGGATCGACCGAGTGCAACAAGGCAATGATTCGATTCATCTCCTGATAGATGGCAGTTCGATTCTCGGGATCGATTTCGGGAAGCGCCTGGTTCCACATCACGCGCCCCTCCATGCAGTCCATGACGTAAAACGCGCGGCCGATGACCGACTCGTCTTCGCAGAGACAGTGCACGCGCGGGACCGGCACGTCGGTTCCGGCCAAACCGGCCATAACGCGGTATTCGCGTTCAATCGCATGCGCTGAGGGCAACAGCTGCGCCATGGGCGCGGGCTTGCAGCGCATCACATAGCTTGTGCGGTCGGTGACCAGCTTGTATGTCGGATTCGACTGGCCGCCAGGGAATTTCACGATATTTCGCAGGCCTGAGAACCCGGCAAGATGCTCGCGGAGCCACCCGCTTAGCAAGTCCCGGTCGAAGGGATTGGCGGCCTCGCGGATCGCGTGGTTCAAGGGCTGCATGGGTCGACGAAAGTTGCGGCGCGGCGTGCTGACCGGGCTCAAACCTCCAGCCACTCCTTGCGCAGGGCTGCATTGTTGCGCAGGTCGTCCGGCGTGCCCTCGAAGACGATGCTGCCGTGCCCCATGACATAGACGCGCTGCGACACCTTCAGCGCGATGGAGAGCTTCTGCTCCACCAGCAAGATGGCCACGCCGCGCTGGCGGATCTCGGTGAGCAGGCTGCCGACCTGCTCGACGATCTTCGGCGCCAGGCCTTCAGTGGGCTCGTCGATCATGATCAGCTCCGGGTCGCCCATCAGCGTGCGGCACAGGGTCAGCATCTGCTGCTCGCCGCCCGAGAGCACGCCCGCCGGGGCTTCGGCCCGGTCGCGCAGGCGGGGGAACATCAGGAACATGTCTTCCATCGTCCAGCGCCCTTCCTGGCGGCGCTCCTTCATGCCCAGCAGCAGGTTCTGCCGCACGGTAAGGGACGCAAAGATGTCCCGGTTTTCCGGCACGTAACCGACGCCGCGGCGCGCGATCTTGTGAGGCGCCATTCCGATCAGCTCCTGCCCCTTGAACCGGATCGAGCCGTGGGCGCGCACATGCCCCATGATCGCCTTCACGGTGGTCGAGCGGCCGACGCCGTTGCGCCCGAGCAGGCTCACGATCTCGCCTTCCGCCACCGTGAGCTGCACGCCGTGCAGGATGTGGCTCTTGCCGTAAAAGGCGTTCAGATCGCTGACAGTCAGCACTATGCGTACTCCGTGCCCAGGTAGGCCTCTTGCACCGCGCGATTGCCGCGAATGGCGGCAGGCTCGTCGCTGGCGATGACTTCGCCATAGACCAGCACCGAGATGTGGTCCGCCAGACCGAAGACCACCCCCATGTCATGCTCGACCATGACGAGGGTTCTGCCTTCGCTTACCCGGCGAATCAGGTCCACCGCCTCTTCCGTCTCCGAATGGCTCATGCCGGCGGTGGGCTCGTCCAGCATGATCACTTGGGGCTCGGCGGCGATGGTGATGCCGATCTCCAGCGCGCGCAGTTCGGCGTACGAGAGCACGTTCGCAAGCGTGTCGCGGCGGCTTTCCAGCCGGATCTGCGTCATGACATCCTCGGCCCGCTCGTTCACGCGCTTGAGGGCCGACAGCCGGTGCCAGAAGGAGTAGCCGTAACCGTTCGCCCACAGCAGCGCGCAGCGCAGGTTCTGGATCACGGAGAGCTTGGGAAAGACATTGGTGATCTGGAAGCTGCGGGACAGGCCGCGCCGGGCGATCTCGTAGGAAGCCAGCCCGGTGATTGCCTCGCCGTTGAGACGGACCTCGCCCTCGGTCAGCGGGATGCGGCCGCTGATGAGATGGAACAGGGTGGATTTGCCCGCGCCATTCGGGCCGATGATGGCATGGCGCTCGCCCTTCGCGATCTTGAGGTCGACGCCGCGGATGATCTCCGTCCGGCCGAAGTTCTTCCTCAGCTTCGAAAGCTCGAGTGCCGGCACCGCGCTCATGTCGGGGCCCCCGGCACAGTGGCGGCGGACTCGATGCCGGCCACGGCGCTGCGGCGGGCAGGCCTGGCCGGGGCGCGGGCGTTCAGCTCCTGCCGCAACTGCTGCCATTGGGCCGCCACCCACGCCGCGGCAAAGCGCACGAACGCGCAGCCGGCCGCCAGCACCGCCCCCGAGACGATCCAGGGGGCGACGCGGCCCGGATCGACAGTCAAGCCGGCCAGCGACAGGGCGGCGGGGCGGGCCGAATCGGACAGGAAGTAGAGCATTTCGACCAGGCCGACGGTCCCGGCGAGCAGCACCGCCCCGGCGGCCAGCGCCGCGAGGTAGCTTGGCAGCAGGCGCGGCACCAGCCCCGCCCGCCAGGCCGGGCCGTGCGCGACGATGATGCTGGAAAGGCCGCCTGGCGCGAACAGCATCATGGCCAGGAACAGCAGACCGATGTAGAGCAGCCAGGCCGGCGTGAACAGGCTCAACGCGCTTTGCAATAGGGTCAGCAGGATCGCGCCGAGGATCGGCCCGAAGAACTGGCCGATGCCGCCGATGAAAGCCATCAGCAGCACGTTGCCCGAGGCGTTCAGCCCCACGCTCTCGGCGTTGACGATCTCGTAGGTGAGGGCCGCGAGCGCTCCCGAGATGCCGGCGAAAAAGCCGGCGACCACCATGACCAGGAAGCGCACCCGCTTGGGGTTGTAGGCCAGGAACTCGGTGCGCTCCGCGTTGTCGCGCACCGCGTTGCAGAGCAGGCCAAGGGGGGTGCGGGTGAAGGCGTACATGGCGGCGGTGCTGGCGAAGGCCCAGGCGGCGACCAGGTAGTACATCTGCCGCTGCGAGCCGTAGTCGATGCCCAGCCAGGTGTTGCCGGTGACCCGGTTGCCGGTGATGCCGGCCTCGCCGCCGAAGAAGCCGGGCAGCATCAGCACGGCGGCCGACACCAGCTCGCCGATGCCCAGCGTGATCATCGCGAACGGCGTGCCCGAGCGCTTGGTCGCCACGTAGGCAAATGGCACGGTGAACAGCATCCCGGCCAGTCCGCCCACCAGCGGCAGCAAGGTGACGGGGAACGCCAGCGCCCCCTTGTTCATCAGGCCCAGCGCGTGGATGGTCAGGTAAGCGCCCAATCCGGCGAAGGCCGCGTGGCCGAACGACAGCATCCCGCCCTGGCCGAACAGCATGTTGTAGGACAGCGCGAAGACCACGGCGATGCCCATGCGCGAGAGCACGGAAAGATGCGTGTTCTGGGTGAAGACGAACGGCAGGGCGATGAGCAGCAGCAGCGCGCCGACCCACAGCAGGAAGTCTCGAACGAGCGGATTGCGGGCCATCAGTTCTCTCGGGTCCCCATCAGCCCTTTGGGGCGGATGACGAGCATGACGATCAGCAGCACGAACGGCAGCGACGGCGCCATCTGGGCGATCGTCAGCTTGGCCACGGGGAAGAAGGGCGACGCCGACGACAGCACCACGCCGAAGTGCTGCAGCAGCGTCACCAGAGACTGGTCGAGCGCGACCGAGAAGGTCTGCATGATGCCCAGCGCCAGCGAAGCGATGAACGCCCCCACCAGCGAGCCCAGGCCGCCGATCACCACCACGACGAAGACGATGCTGCCCACGCTGGCTGCCATGCCCGGCTCGGTGACGAACGCGTTGCCGCCGATGACGCCGGCCAGTCCCGCCAGCGCGGCCCCGCCCGCAAAGACCAGCATGAACAGCCGCGGCACATCATGCCCCAGCGACTGGACCATCTCCGGATGGGTGAGCGCGGCCTGGATGATCAGCCCGATGCGGGTGCGCGTGAGCATCAGGTAGATCGACACCAGCATGACGACGGCCACCAGCATCATGAAGCCGCGGTAAGTGGGATACGCCGTGGAGAACAGCGTGAACAGCGTCGTGTCGAGTTCCCTCGGCACCCGGTATTCGAGCGCGGAGCGGCCCCAGATCAGATGCACTGCCTCGTCGATCAGATGCGCGAGACCGAAGGTGAACAGCAGCTCGGCGACGTGCCCGTACTTGTGCACCGCGCGCAGGCCGTAACGTTCCACCACCGCGCCGATGGCGCCGAGCGCGATCGGCGCGAGAAACAGCGCGCCCCAGAACCCGGCCACCTTGCCCATGCTGTAGGCGAAATAGGCGCCGAGCATGTAGAAGCTCGCATGGGCGAAATTCAGCACCCCCATCATGCCGAAGATCAGGGTCAGACCGCTCGTGAGCATGAACAACAGGAGCCCGTAGGAGATCCCGTTGAGCATGGAGATGATGAAGAATTCCAAAAGGCCTCCGCGCTACTGATCCCGCCTTCGCCCGCCCGGCCCCGGCCTCGCGGGCAGGGGCGTGAGGGAACCGGCGGCGAGTGGGAAAACTGGCGCCGCCCGCGCGGCGCCGGCAGCCTTAACTGGCGGGCCGCTCCATCTTGCAGGTGGTCGGCAGGACCATGTCCTTGGCCGGGAAGACGGCCTCGGTGCGGAAGCCGAAGCCGGTGTTCTCCACGTCGTACTTGACCTTGCCGCCCATCTTGGCCATCGTCGAGATACTCAGCGGCACGATGGCCTGGTGGTCCTCCTTGCGCATCCAGATATCGGCCAGCTCGCTCTTGAACTGCATGCCCTCCAGCGCCAGCGCGACCTTGTACGGATCGTCCGACTTGGCCTGCTCCATCGCGGCCACCACCATTTCGATCGCGTTCTTGTACCCGAACCACATGAAGTCGTTGCCGGTCTTCTTCTTGTAGTCCACCGCCATGGCCTCCATGGCCTTGTTCTCCATGTTGTTGGTGTATTCGGACACGTAGCGCACGCGCTCGACCCCGGCCTCGCCGATCGCCTGCGGAGTGCCCAGCGAACCGCCGGTGAAGGTGTAGAACACCGTGTTGAGGCCGGCATCCTTGGCGGCGCGCACCAGCAGCGACAGGTCGGTGCCCCAGTTACCCGTGATCACGGTGTCGGCGCCGGCGGCCTTCATCTTGGCCACGTACGGCGAAAAATCCTTGACCTTGCCCGGGGCCACCAGGTCCTCGCCGACGATCTTGACGTCGGGGCGCTTCGTGCCGACCTGTTCGCGCGCCGCCTTGGCGATCGCGTGGCCGTAAGCGTAGTCCTGGTTCAGCAGGTAGACCTTCTGGACCTGCTTCTCGTTCTTGATGTGGTTGGTGATCGCCTCCGTGCGCGCGTCGCTGTTGGCGAAGAAGCGGAAGTGCCAGAAGTTGCACTTGTCGTTGTTGAGCGCGGGGTCCTGCGCGGCCGGGTTCAGGTAGAGCACCCGGCTGTCCGGATTGCGCGCGTTGTGCTTGGCGATGCTGTCGATCAGCGCGGCGGCAACCGCCGAGCTGTTGCCCGACACCACGTACGGAATCTTCTGGTTGATGACCGTCTGCAGCGCCACCAGCGATTCCTGCGCCGAAAACTTGTTGTCGAAGGGCACGATCTCGAGCTTCTTGCCGAGCACCCCGCCGCGGGCGTTGACCTTGTCGACCTCATAGCGCGTGTACTTGAGGCCGACCTCGCCCACGTTCGCAAACGGCCCGGAAAGCGGGTCGACGAATGCGATCTTGATGGTGTCGGCGGCCAGTGCCGGCGTAGCGGCAAGAATCGTCATGGCAGCGCCGATCAGGCTGGTGCGCAGGGTGTTGATCTTCACGGTGAATGTCTCCTTTTAGTGGTAATCGCGGTTGAACGTGTGCTGTCACGGCCGACGATGCAACACTAGGGCAGTCGCTGCCCCGCGGCATCGTCTGAAGCGACGATTTTTTCGGCCGCTAGTGTGCTGTCCCGTAAGTAGCTGCGCGATCGCGAAGGGAGCAAGCGCGGTGCGCGCAGGCCGCGGACGCCGGGTGGCCAATGCAGCGAATGTCCTCCGGCGGCCGGGAGGGCCGCCTCCCCCTTTACTTCGCTGCATTGGCCACCCGGCATCCATGCCCCGGGGGTGGGCGTTGGTTTTGCAACTTTCCAACACCCACGGCGCTGGACGGGATCAGGACTGCGGGGCACTCTGCG
>DATMBW010000529.1:0-7178 GCA_035559095.1 Ramlibacter sp. | reverse complement strand
AATTTTGCTCTGTCCCCAACTGATTAAGAGCGGGACAGATCGAGAATTGCTTCAGCAATTTTGCTCTGTCCCCAACTGATTAAGAGCGGGACAGATCTTCAGCTCTGTCCTCAACTGATTAAGCTTGCAGGACCGATCTAGCTCTGCCCCCAACTGATTTAGGCCGACCCGATGGCTGGACAACCGAACCACGATCTCATCGTGCAGCGGTCCGAGGGCCTGTACTGCCCGCCGGGCGATTTCTACATCGACCCCTGGCGGCCCGTGGCCCGGGCGGTGATCACGCATGCGCACTCCGACCACGCCCGCCCGGGCCACGGCCACTATCTGGCCGCGCAGCGGGGCGAAGCCGTGCTGCGGACCCGGCTGGGCGCGATCGACCTCCAGACGTTGCCTTACGGGCAGCGCATCGTCCACAACGGGGTCGTGCTGTCATTGCACCCGGCCGGCCACGTGCTGGGCTCGGCCCAGGTGCGCCTGGAGCACGGGGGCCGGGTCTGGGTGGCCAGCGGCGACTACAAGGTGGCGCCGGATGCGACCTGCGATGCGTTCGAACCGGTGCCATGCGACGTATTCATCACCGAGTCCACCTTCGGGTTGCCGATCTACCGCTGGTGTACCGACGGCGAGATCTTTGCCGATATCAACGCCTGGTGGGGCCGCAACGCTCTGGCCGGTCGCGCTAGCGTCCTGGCCTGCTACAGCTTCGGCAAGGCACAGCGAATTCTGAGCGGGGTGGACCCGTCGATCGGCCCGATCATCGTCCACGGGGCCGTTGAACCGCTGAACCAGGCGTACCGCATGGCCGGCGTCGAGCTGCCGCAAACCACCATGGTGACGGGCGTCAGGGACAAGGCCGACCTGAAACGCGCGCTCGTCGTGTGTCCGCCCGGCGCCGCCGCCAGCCCGTGGATGCGGCGCTTCGGCGATGCCGGCACGGCATTCGCCAGCGGATGGATGCAGGTGCGCGGCATGCGCCGGCGCGGCGGCTGGGACCGGGGCTTCGCGCTGTCCGACCATGCGGACTGGCCCGGCCTCATGAGCGCCATCGCCGCAACCGGTGCGCAGCGGATCATCGTCACCCACGGCAGCGTGCCGGTCATGGTGCGATTCCTGGCGGAGCAAGGCTTGCGCGCCGAAGCTTTCGACACCGAGTACGGCGGCGACGCGGTCGAGGCCGATGCGCAGGCGCCTGCCGCCCCATGAAGCGATTCGCCGCCCTGTTCGCGCAACTCGATGCCACGACCTCGACCAACGAGAAGGTCGCGGCGTTGCAGCGCTACTTCGAGCAGGCGCCCGCGCGCGATGCGGCCTGGGCGGTTTACTTCCTGGCCGGCGGCAAGCCGCGCCAGGTGGTGCCGACGGCGCGCCTGGCGGTGCTGGCGTGCGAGATGGCGGGTATCGCCGGCTGGCTGTTCGACGAGTGCTACCAGGCCGTGGGCGACCTGGCCGAAACCATTGCGCTGGTGCTGCCGCGCGGAAGCGATCCGACCGACGTCGGGCTCGCGGAATGGGTGGAGGAACGGCTGCTGCCGCTGCGGGGCTTGAGCGAGGCGGAAATTGCCGTTCGCGTCAAATCGTATTGGGGCGAGCTCGATACCCCGGGCCGATTCCTGCTGACCAAGCTGGTCGGCGGGGGCTTTCGCGTCGGCGTGAGCAAGCTGCTGGTGCAGCGCGCGCTGGCCGCCCACGCGCAAGTGGACGCCAAACGGGTGGCCCAGCGCATGATGGGCTACACCGACGGCAAGGTCATGCCCTCGGTCGAGCGATTCCAGGCGCTGATCGCCAGGCCTGAGGAGGGCACGGCGCCGCTGCAGGACGAGGGCCAGCCCTACCCATTTTTTCTGGCGCACCAGCTCGACGCGCCCCCCGAGGTGTTTGCCTCCAGGCTCGGGCCGGTCGGCGACTGGCAGGTGGAGTGGAAGTACGACGGCATCCGCGGCCAGATCGTCAAGCGTTCGGGGCGCGTGTGGATCTGGTCGCGTGGCGAGGAACTGGTCACCGAGCGATTTCCGGAAATCGTGGCGCTCGCGCAGGCGCTGCCGGACGGCACGGTGCTCGACGGCGAGATCATGGTGTGGACCAGCAGTGACGGGGACGAGGGTGGACCGGCGCCGTTCGCGCTGCTGCAGCAGCGCATCGGCCGCAAGACGCTCACCAGGAAAGTGCTGGCGCAAGCGCCGGTGACTTTCGTGGCGTACGACCTGCTGGAGCAGCAGCGGCAGGACATCCGCAGCCTGCCCCAGCGCGAACGCCGCGCCCGGCTCGAAGGGCTGCTGCTGGGGACGGGGTTCAAGATATCGCCCATCGAAACGGATTCCTCCTGGCTCGAGTTCGCGCGGCGGCGCGAGCAGTCGCGCGAACGCGGGGTCGAGGGTTTCATGCTCAAGCGCCTGGATGCGGCTTACGGCACGGGGCGCACGAAGGCCGAGGGCCTCTGGTGGAAATGGAAGATCGATCCGATGACGATCGACTGCGTGCTGATTTATGCCCAGGCGGGCCACGGCCGCCGCGCCTCGGTCTACACCGACTACACGTTCGCCGTCTGGAACCGCCGGCCGGCCGGCAGGCAGGAAGCCGACGCGGCGATCGAAGCGATGACCGCCGCCGGGCCCCCCCAAGGCGGGAGGGCCGTCCCGGAGGGCGGCGCCGCGGCTTCCGCCGAAAGCGCGGGGGCAACGAGCTCGCGGCGCGAGCCGCCGCCGGCCGGCGCGCTGCAACTGGTCGCGTTCGCCAAGGCCTACTCCGGCCTCACCGACGAGGAATTCCGGCAGGTGGACGCCATCATCCGCGCAACGACGATCGAAAAATTCGGCCCGGTGCGCAGCGTGAAACCCTCTCTGGTATTCGAGCTGGGGTTCGAGGGCATCAACCGCAGTGGCCGCCACAAGAGCGGCATCGCCGTGCGCTTCCCCAGGATGCTTCGCATCCGCTTCGACAAGCCGCTGCACGAGGCCAACAGCCTGCAGGACCTCGAGGCGCTATTGAAGTTGTAGCGTTGTCCCGCGGCTGACGGGGGCCCACGGCCAAAAACCTTGTCAAACCGCTTGAAAGCAGGCAATGTTAGGATTTCAGATGCTCATGAAATCCCTGACCTCCATGAACGCACCCGAATTCGACACCGGCACGCCGGTTTCGGTGAAGATCCGCGAGCGCATCCTGGCGGCCCGCAAGCGCTTCCATTCCAACGACAACATCGCGGATTTCATCCAGCCCGGGGAGCTGGAACAGCTCCAGCAGGAGGTCGAGGGGAAGATGCAGGCCGTGCTCGACAGCCTGGTGATCGACACCAGCAGCGACCACAACACGGGCGACACGGCGCGGCGCGTGGCCAAGATGTACGTCAGCGAGGTGTTCAAGGGACGCTACGTCAAGCCGCCGACCATCACCGAGTTCCCGAACGCCGAGCACCTCAACGAGCTGATGATCGTGGGGCCGATTGCCGTGCGCAGCGCCTGCAGCCACCATTTCTGTCCGGTGATCGGCAAGCTGTGGATCGGTGTGATGCCCAACGAGCACACCAACGTGATCGGCCTTTCCAAGTATGCACGGCTGGCCGAATGGGTCATGGGCCGGCCCCAGATCCAGGAAGAAGCCGTGGTCCAGCTGGCCGACCTCATCATGGAAAAGACCCAGCCCGACGGCCTGGCGCTCGTGATGGAGGCCAGCCACTACTGCATGGCGTGGCGCGGCGTCAAGGACATGGAGGCCAAGATGCTCACGTCGGTGATGCGCGGTGTATTCCTCAAGGACGCGGCACTGCGCCGCGAATTCCTGGCCCTCATTCCAGGAAGGAAAGATATATGAAGTCCCACCTCGGGGAGCCCTGACCATGCTGGTTCGACTCCTGTACGCCAGCCGCGCGGTGGACATCACGCCGGAGGCGATCGAATCCATCCTCGCGCAGTCGCGCCAGCACAACCCCAGCTGCGGCATCACCGGCATCCTGTGCTACGGCGGCGGCATCTTCCTGCAAGCCATCGAGGGCGGCCGCATGCAGGTGAGCGATTTGTTCGGGCACATCATGAAGGACCCGCGCCATCGCGACGTCGCCCTGTTGCACTACGAAGAGATTTCCGAGCGGCGCTTCGGCGGCTGGAGCATGGGGCAGGTGAACCTGTCCAAGCTGAACCATACGCTGCTGCTGAAGTATTCCGAGAAGGCCGAGCTGGACCCCTACAGCGTGTCCGGCAAGGTATCGCTCGCGCTGCTCGAAGACCTGATGGCCACCGCCGCCATCTGCGGCCGGGTCTAGGGCCGCGACGCCGCGGGCGGGCGCGGCCGGGCGGCGGTTCACCTCACCCGGGCTTTCCAGATGGCCGAACCGTTGCTTGTGGGCTGCGATTTCTCCAGCCGTCCCACCCGTCGCAAGCCCATCGTGCTGGCGCTAGGGTCGAGCGCGGGCGGCCGGGTGGTGTTAGCCGGACTCGAGAGGATCGATACGCTCGCGGGCTTCGCTCGGTGGCTGGCGCAGCCGCGCGAATGGGTGGGTGGCTTCGATTTCCCGTTCGGCCTGCCGCGCGAACTGGTCGAGCACCTGGGCTGGCCGTTAAAGTGGCGCGATTGCATCGCCCACTATGCGGGCCTGAGCCGCTCGGACATTCGCACCACGTTCGCGGCATTTTGCGATGCCCGGCCCGCCGGCGCCAAATTCGCCAACCGCGCGTTCGACAAGCGCGCGGGCTCCAGCCCCTCGATGAAGTGGGTCAATCCGCCCGTGGCGTACATGCTGCATGCGGCCGTGCCCGCGCTGCTGGCGGCGGGCGTCCACATCCCCGGGTTGCACCAAGGCGACCCGCGGCGCGTCGCGCTGGAGGCGTATCCCGGACTGCTGGCGCGCGAGCTGATTGGCCGGCGCAGCTACAAGAGCGACGAGAAGGCCAGGCAGACGCCCGACCGGCTGATTGCCCGCAAGGACCTGCTCACCGCGCTCGAGATCGGCCGCACCCGACTGGACCTGCGCCTCAAACTCAGCCATGCGCAGCGCGACGCGCTGGTGCAGGATGCCAGCGGCGACAGTCTCGACGCGGTGCTGTGCCTGGTGCAGGCGGCGTGGGCGCAGCGGCACGGCGCTCCGCACTACGGCTTGCCGCAACAGCTCGATCCGCTCGAAGGCTGGATCGTCACGGCGTGACGTCCTTCGCCGCGACGTTGCCGGAGGCCGCGGCGCGCAGGCCGGCAAAGGCCAGCAACGCCTCGGCATCCGTGCGGTACACGTTCAGCAAGGCGCCGTCGTCCAGCACGCCGGCCTTGCGCAGCACGCTTTCGACGGGCAGCTTGAGCCCGCTGAGGTGCAGCCGGATGCCGCGTTCGTCCAGGAGCCTGCGCAACTGCCCGAACACCTCGACCCCGGTCGCATCCACGCGGTTGATGGGGTAGGCGAACAGGCACAGATGCCGCACCTGCGGGTGGGCGGCCAGGTATTCGACCACGGCACGCTCCAGCGCGCTGGCCGAAGCGAAGTCGAGCTCGGCGTCCATGCGCACCGCGAACAAGCCAGGCGCGAGCGCCGGCAGACGCCACAAGTGCCGGTCGCGCAGGCTCCCGTCCGGGTGCAGGCCGACTTCGATGATGCGCGGATGCAGGCGCAGATACAGGAAATGGGCCAGGCCCATCACCACGCCGGCCAGCACGCCCCAGTAGATCTTCGGTGCCGTGGCCAGGGTGACGCCGAAGGTGACCAGGCCGGTAAGCGCTTCGACGCGGTCGATACGCCACAGGCGCGGCAGCGTGCGTGGCTTGAACAGGCCCGCCACGGCCATCACGACGACGGCGGCGAGGACGGCGCGCGGCACGGGATAAAGCGCCGGGGTGAGGAACAGCAGCACCAGCAGGACCACGCCGGCGGCGGACACTGTGGCCCAACCGGTGCGCGCGCCGGCAAACAGGGTGATGGCCGAACGCGAGAACGAAGCGCTGGTGGGAAAGCTGCCGGAGAATGCCGCCGCCAGTTTGCCCACGCCCTGGCCGATCAGGTCCTGGCCCGCGTCCCAGCGCCTGCCATCGCGTTGGCTCTCGATCTTGGCGCTGGCCGCCATTTCGAGCGAGCTGACCAGCGCGATGACCAGGGCCGGCGTCAGCAGCGCGCCGAGCGTACCCCAACCCGGCAGGCCCGGCCAGTAAGGCGTCGGCAGGCCTGCCGGCAAGCTGCCGATCACCGCCCCATGCGCCGAGTAGCCGCTCCAATGGCTTAGGACGCCGGCCGCGGCGATCACCAACAGCACGGTAGGAAGCCGCGGCGTAAAGCGCTTGCTCAAGAAAAAACAAAGCAGGCTGGCCGCCCCGTAGCCCAGCGCGGGGAGATCAAGCCGGGGCGCGAGCCACAGGCTGGACAACGGCCCCTCCAAGCCAATCAATGTCGGAATCTGCGAGGCAATGATCAGCAGGGCAGCGGCCTGGCTGAAACCGGCCAGGACCGGCGAGCTCACCAGGTTGAGCACCCAGGACGCGCGGGCCGCGCCCAGGCCAAGCTGCATCAGCCCCGACAGCAACGCCAGCCACACGGCCAAAGCCACCCATTGGCCGCTGCCCGGCTCGGCGAGCCCGATCAGCGAAGCGCCGACCAGTACGCTGGTCAGAGCCGACGGACCTACCGACAGCCGCGTCGAACTGCTGAAAAGCACAGCCGCCAATGAGGGCAGGAAAGCCGCGTACAGACCGGTGACCAGGGGCATGCCCGCGAGTCCCGCGTAGGCGACCGATTGCGGAACCATGACCACGGCGACGGTGAGGCTGGCGCCGATCTCCCCCCGCAACATGGTCAGATCGGGACGTGGCCAACCGAGAAAGGGGAACCAGCTGGAGAATTTCGGCATTTTCGAAAGTATGCCTGCGCGCGCGCCTGTGCCTGAGTTGGAGGCAGCCGGACTGCCCGCGCGACCCGCCGCGCCTGTGCGCGAAGCGTCGGCGGGATCAGTTTGCAACGGCACTTGAATCCCTGACAATTGTTGCCAGTATCAACTGAACGTCCGCGCAAGCACATGCCAGTCGTGTCCGGCCTTCGCCACAGCGCGCTCGACGAGCTGTTGCTGTACCGGCTCAGCCGGTTGCTGGCAGCCGCCGGCGGCATGGCGGCGCGGCTGTGCGAAAGCCGTTATGGCATCACCCGCCGGGAATGGCGCGTGCTTGCGTTGCTGGCGCACGACGAGGGCCTGCTGTCCTCGCAACTGGCCGAGCGC
>DATMBW010000528.1:0-2771 GCA_035559095.1 Ramlibacter sp. | reverse complement strand
TCATGCAATAGTACTGCAAACGTGTCGGGAATTGAACTCAGGGGTTGTTTGCCGCCAGTTTGAGTAAGGGCTTTTCATCGCCCGTCTGGAAGGGGCGCAACTGTCCGGAAATGACGGCGCCCTGGTGCATTTCAAGGGCCTTGTAGCAGACATCCCCTTCGATCCGTGCCTTGGGCTGCAGTTCCAGCAGTTCCTTGGCATGGACCGGCCCGCGCACCGTCCCGTTGATGATCACGTGGTCGGCGTGGACCTCGCCCTGAACGGCCGCCGCCTCTGAAATCACCAGGATGCTGGGCTGCTCGGCATTGGCGTGGATGTTTCCGCACACCTCCCCATCAATGCGCAGACCCTCGGTGAACTTCAGGTTGCCTTCGATGCGGCTGCCTTGGGCGATCAGGCTCTTGATGGGGGGTTGCGCCTTCTTACCGAACATGGGGTTCTCCTCACGCGTTCGCTGCTTTGGCTACAGCTTGATGCTTTGTACGGCGCGGGTGGCCGCTCCGTCCACCACTTTGGCGGACACGTTTTTTACCACGGCCAGGGGGGGCAAGTCGACCATTCCTTCCACGCGCCGGTATTGGCGGAACTGCAGCGGCTGCGCCCCGCCGGGCAATTGCATCATCCAGGGCTTGCCGTTCAGGCTGCCGCCAATGCTCATTTCCAGCTTGCCGCGGAACTCCTGCGCGTTCTTGACCGGCTGGATCACCAGCACCTGCCATTTCAATTGCGTGCCGCCCAGCACCTCGGCCTGCAGACCGCGGATGGCTATGCCCTCCGCGCCGCTCGTGGGGATGAGTTTTTCGAAAAAGCCCAGGTCGGCGCGCAAGGCCCGGTTATCCGCTTCCAGCGCCTTGATCTGCGTCGTCAGGCCTTCCTGCGTGGCCTTTTCGGCCGTGAGCAGGCTGGCCGAGGTGTTGTACACCGACTGCACCTTGTCGCGTTCCTGGCGCAGCCTGGTCACTTCGTCGCGCAGGCGCACAAGTTCCTCCTTGGCGCCGGTATCGAGCCCCGCGATGCTCTTGCCGAACTCGAAGGCCCACAAGCCGATGGCCCCGCAAAACCCCAGCACGATCGCCGCGGCCGCCCAGCGCAGCGGCCAGGGCATGGCGCTGCGCACGGCCATGCGCGGGGCGCTGATCGTCAGGCGGCGGCGAAGCAATCGGAAGCGCATCTCGCGTTTTTCTCCTCAAGCTCAACAATACAGCCGCAAAAAAAGCCGCAACAAGAAACTTGTGCGGCTTTGTTTCGGCGGTAACAGAAACGATTAGCGCTTGCTGAACTGCTTGCGGCGGCGTGCGGAGTGCAGGCCGACTTTCTTGCGTTCGACTTCGCGCGCATCGCGCGTCACGAAGCCGGCTTGCGACAGCGCCGGCTTGAGCGTCGCGTCGTAGTCGATCAGCGCACGGGTGATGCCGTGGCGCGTGGCGCCGGCCTGGCCGGACTCGCCGCCGCCATGGACGTTGACCTGGATGTCGAACGTCTCGACGTGGTTCGTCAAGAACAGGGGCTGCTTGACGATCATGATCGAGGTCTGGCGGCCGAAGAACTCCTGGATGTCCCTGCCGTTGACCGTGATCTTGCCCGTGCCTTTTTTCAGAAACACGCGGGCGACGCTGGATTTGCGGCGGCCGGTGCCATTGTTCCATTCACCAATCATTCTCAAGGCTCCTTAGATTTCCAGCAGCTTGGGCTGCTGGGCGGTGTGGGGATGCTCGGCACCGCCATACACCTTGAGTTTCTTGATCATCGCGTAGCCGAGCGGGCCCTTGGGCAGCATGCCCTTGACGGCCTTTTCCAGCGCGCGGCCGGGATGCTTGGCCTGCATGTCGCGGAAAGTGGTCGCGGTGATGCCGCCCGGGTAGCCCGAATGGCGGTAGTACACCTTGTCCTGGTTCTTCGTGCCCGTCACGCGGAGCTGGGCGGCGTTGATGATGACGATGAAGTCACCGGTATCGACGTGAGGCGTGTAAATGGCCTTGTGTTTGCCGCGCAAACGGAGAGCAACTTCGCTGGCTACTCGTCCGAGCACCTTGTCGGTGGCGTCAATCACAAACCACTCGTGCTTCACGTCAGCGGGTTTCGCGCTGAACGTTTTCATGAGCTTGTCTTTCGATGTGGTCTGGCGGGCTCTTTTCCACGGTCGGTGTTCCTCTGGCGGGAATCTCTTAGGTGGGGTGACATCCCAAGCGGGGTGCTTCTGCCGCGGAGCCACAAGGCGCTGCAGAGCCAAGGATTATACGAAAAATCAAGGACTTAGGGCAAGGCGGGTACAACCAACTCGTGCGTCCGTGGCACCTAAGCGACGCCCTTGCTCCAGTCACCGGACCGAAAATTCACGTTTCTCGAGGGGATTTCACATGAACGGCGCGGACGCTCTTTGCGACACCCTGCTGGCCGGCGGGGTGGACACCTGCTTTGCCAATCCCGGCACCTCCGAAATGCACTTCGTGGCGGCGCTGGACCGCAAGCCGCGCATGCGCTGCGTGCTGGGACTGTTCGAAGGCGTCGTGACCGGCGCGGCCGATGGTTATGCGCGGATGGCCGGCAAACCCGCGGCTACCCTGCTGCACCTGGGCCCCGGCCTGGCCAACGGCCTGGCCAACCTCCACAACGCCAGGCGTGCCCGCTCGCCGATGGTCAACATCGTCGGCGATCACGCCACCTACCACCTCAAGCACGACGCGCCCCTGACCAGCGACATCGAGAGCCTGGCACGGCCCATGTCCGATTGGGTCGGACGGGTGAAGGACGCCGACCATGTCTCGCAGGAC
>DATMBW010000527.1:0-2190 GCA_035559095.1 Ramlibacter sp. | reverse complement strand
AGCGTTCGCGACGATCAACGCCGCTGCCGCCAATATCCAATTCGTTCTCACGTAGATCTCCTTTCGTCCTCCAAGACTAGTACTACAGTTGCGTTCTTACTTTCAGATGTGAGCGATGTGCGGCGGCTTGATGGGCCCGTCGCCAAAGCGACCAGGCGATGATGTGGGCGGGCTGGATGCGTCGCTGGGCGAGGCGGACGGCGATGCGGCGGAGTTCCTGGACCGACCAGCGGATGAGGTCTGGTGCCTCCGGGCAAGCCGGATCGGGATTTTTGGGGGTGTGGGCGCGTTGGCGTGGTGGTGGATGACCGCCAGCATGGCGAAGGCCAGCATCACGAGCGAGACGTGGCGGTGCCAGCCGTGCCAGCTGCGGGTCTCGTTATGGTCGAGGCCGAGCTCGTTCTTGGCGGTCTCGAAGCCGTCCTCGATCGCCCAGCGGTGCCCTTCGACCTTGACCAGGGTCTCGATCCCGGTCCCGGCCGGGCACCAGGTCGAGAAGAAGACGAGCTCGCCGTCGGCAATGGAGCGGCGGACCAGCAGGCCCCGTGTCCATAAGCCAGGGAGGCTGTCGTCGTACTCGGCAGCTTCAAGGTCGGCCAGCTCAAGGTAGGCCCAATCATAGAGCCGTGGACCTTTGGTCCCGTCACCGGCCGAGAGACGCACCCACGCCGAGGCGGGCAGGGCCCGGGCGATCTCTTCCGCCGTGCCGGCCACGGGCGGCTTGTCGCCCCAGGCGTTGAAGGGGTGAGAGCTGGTGACGCCCAGCACGTAGCCCTTACCAGCCCGCCGCAGCGCCGTCTCGATCTCGCCCACACCATAGACGCTGTCGGCCGCCACCCAGGCGAACGGCACCTGGGCTGTGATCGCCCGCTCAATCATCGCCAGGGCGAGGCGAGGCTTGGTCGCGAAGGTGACCTCGGGTGGGACACGGGCAGCGGCCAGGCGGGCCGGATCGTCGGTCCAGGCCTTGGGCAAGTACAGCGCCCGGTCGATGAAGGCGTGGCCGTGCCGGGATACATAGGCGGCGAAGACCCCGATCTGGCAGTTGGTGATCTTGCCGGCCGAGCCCGTGTATTGGCGCGTGACGCCACAGGACGACTTACCCTGCTTGAGAAAGCCGGTCTCGTCGAGAACCAGCACGGCATCCTGGTCGGCCAGCGTCTCCAGCGCGTAGTCGCGCACCACATCGCGGAGCGCGTCGGCCTGCCAGCGGCCGCGGCCGAGAATGGCCTGCTGGCGCCAGGGGCCGGGGTCGCCTGCCGCTTCCGCCCGCATCCAGCCCGTCTTGCGCCGCTCTGGCCCGAAGAGGCCGTCCAGGAACAGGCCCGCCGAGAAAGCCACCCGCTCCTGGCTGAACAAGGGCCGGATCCGCCGCTTCACCTCGCGCAGCGAGCAGGCCCACAGCTCCAGCGCATCCTCGACCGCAACACCCGCCACGCCTGATCTCCGAACCGTGCCGCCGCAGCAGAGCCGAGATCAGAGCAGAACGCAACTGTAGTGCTAGATGCCGTAACGGGCCCACGCTGGCTCTGACTGGCGGGGCGGCTGTCCCTCAGAGTGATGGTGTGTGCGGGGTCCGAACGGGTCGGCCCCAGGCATCATCGAGGGACAGCCATGGAGCATTATGCCGGGATCGACGTGTCGCTGGAACGGAGCAGCGTGTGCGTGGTCGACAGCAGCGGCCTGATCATTCGCGAGGCCAAGGTAGCGAGCGAGCCGGAGGCGCTGGTCGGCTTCTTCGGTCAGCTCGGCCTGCCGCTGGTCCGGATCGGGCTGGAGGCGGGGCCGCTCTCGCAGTGGCTGCACGCCGGGCTGACCGCGGCCGGGTTCGAGGCGGTGCTGCTGGAGACCCGGCACGTGAAGGCGGCGCTCTCGGCCATGATCGTGAAGACCGATCGTAAGGACGCCCGCGGCATTGCCCAGCTCTTGCGCATGGGTTGGTACCGGCCGGTGCATCGTAAGTCTCCCGATGCTCAGGAGGTGCGTGCGCTGCTGGTCGGGCGCAAGCTCCTGCAAGCCAAGCTGCGAGATGTCGAGCTCAGCATCCGCGGCATCCTGCGCGGCTTCGGGCTCAAGGTGGGCGAGGTCAGCAAGGGCCGGTTCGCTGCCAGGATCAAGGAGCTAGTCGCTGGCCACGAGATGCTGGAGACAGTTGCCGGCGCGATGCTGCGGGCGCGCGACGTGCTGCGG
>DATMBW010000526.1:0-9139 GCA_035559095.1 Ramlibacter sp. | reverse complement strand
CGCGCTTGTAGCTGGTCTTCTCGGCGAGGTCCATGCTGATCGTCTTCAGGCCGGCTTCGGCGCCGCGCACGACCTCCAGGCCGAACTCGTCGTCCTGGTACATGGTGCAGACCTTCTTCGCGCCCTTGTCCTTCACCAGCTTGGGCAAGGCGGTTCGCATCTGGTCGTAGTAGGTCGCCGCGAACGAGTACTTCAGGCGGTGGAACGGCTCGTACATCTCGCGCGCCGCGGTGACCGGGAAGAAGTTGATCACGTTCTTCTCGAACTGCACCGGCATCGCCGCCAGGTTCTGCGCCGTGCCGATGTGCCCGGCCATGATGAAGATCTTGTCCTGGTTGACCAGCTTCTGTGCCGCCAGCACCGCCTTCTTCGGGTCGTAGGCGGAATCCTCGACCAGGAGCTTGAGCTTGCGCCCGTTGATGCCGCCCTGCTCGTTGATCTCGTCGACGCGCAGCATCATGCCCAGCCGCACCTGCTTGCCGAAGCCGGCGATCGGGCCGGAGAGGTCCTGGATCGAGCCGAGCGTGATCTCGCTCTTGCTCACGCCCTGGTTGGCGTTCTGGGCGGCAGCCAGGCCCGCGGCCAATGCGACCGCGGCAAGGACAGTGGCTTTTTTCAGCTTCATCTTGCTTTCCTCTCTAGTGAACGGTGTGTCGTCGTGACCGCTGCATTCTTGCCCGCCTGCGGGGGGTGTCAAGCTGGCGTATTCACTTAGAAGCCAACCCGACGGTGACAAGCAGACCGGTCATCCCGGGCTTGACCCGGGATCCATGGATTGCGGGTCAAGCCCGCAATGACAGACAAGGGTCCAGGCCGCAACGACAGGACAAGGGTCGAGCCCACAATGACAGATGGCGCGGGCTTCAGCCGTACATCGCCTCGATCTGGGGCGCGTACTTCTGCTGAACCAGTTTGCGCTTGAGCTTCATCGTGGGGGTGAGCTCTTCGTCCTCGGCGGACAGTTGCGTGTCGAGCAGGAAGAATTTCTTGATCTGTTCGACCCGCGCGAACTTCCTGTTGACGCGATCGACCTCGCCCTGGATCAGTTCCTGCACCTGCGGCGACCTGGTGAGGCTGGCGTAATTGCTGAAGGGCACGTCCTGGTCCTGCGCGAATTTCTCCACGTTCTCCTGGTCGATCATGATGATGACGCTCAGGTACGGGCGCTTGTCGCCGATCACCACCGCGTCGGTGATGTACGGGGAAAACTTAAGCTCGTTTTCCAGCTCGCTGGGCGTGATGTTCTTGCCGCCGGCCGTGATGATGATGTCCTTCATCCGGTCGGTGATCCGGAAAAAACCATCCTCGTCCACCAGCCCGACGTCGCCGGTGTGCAGCCAGCCTTGCGCGTCGATGGTTTCGGCGGTCTTCCCGGGCTGGTTCAGGTAACCCATGAACACGTTCTCCCCGCGCACCAGGATCTCGCCGGTGGCCGGGTCGAGCCGTACCTCGTTGTAGGCGGCCGCCGGCCCGATCGAGCCCGGCTTGATGCGCGTGGCGGGAACGCCCGTGGCCGCGCCGCAGGTCTCGGTCATGCCCCACACTTCGAGCATGGGCACGCCCAGCGCCAAGTACCACTTCACGAGTTCCGGCGAGATCGGCGCCGCGCCGGTGACCAGGAAGCGCGAACGGTGGATTCCGATCAGCTTGCGCACGTTGTTCAGCGCGATCCAGCGCGCGAGCGTGAACTTGAACTTCAGGAAGCCATCGACCGGCTGGCCCGCGAGCACCTTGTCGGCGATTTGCGTGCCCACGCCGATGCCCCACGCGTAGGCGGCCTGCTGCAGCGGGCTGGCCTCCTTCAGCGCGATCATCACGCCGGAATAGAACTTCTCCCACACCCGCGGCACCGCCGTGAACACCGTCGGTGAAATCTCGCGCACGTTCTCCGGCACGGTCTCGGGGTGCTCAACGAAGTTGAGCACGGCCCCGGTGTAGAGCGAGAAATACTCCCCACCCAGCCGCTCGGCGATGTGGCACAGCGGCAGGAAGCACATGCGCTCGTCGCGTTCGTCCTGCGCCACCAGCGTGTTGTAGCCGCGCACGGTGTACACCAGGCCGTGCTGGCTGTGCATCGCGCCCTTGGGCTTGCCGGTGGTGCCCGACGTGTAGACCAGGATCGCCAGGTCTTCGGGCTTGCTGGCCCTGACTCGCCGCGTCAGTTGGTCCGGATTCGCGGCCAGGTGGTCGCGACCCAGCGCGCGCAGCTCGTCCAGGCTGATCACGCCCGGATCGTGCAGGTCGCGCAGGCCCTCCATGTCGAACACGACGAGCTTCTTCAGGCCCGGCAACTGCGCGCGCACTTCCAGCGCCTTGTCCAATTGCTCGTCGTCCTCCACGAACAGGATGCTGGTGCGCGAGTCATCGCACAGGTAGTGCGCCTGCGCGGCCGCGTCGGTGGGATAGATGCCGTTGGAGACGCCACCGCAACTGAGGATCGCGAGGTCGGCCAGCACCCATTCGACCACCGTGTTGGAAAGAATGGAAGCGGTGTCGCCGTGCGCGAAGCCCAGGCTCATGAGCCCGCCGGCGATCTCGCCCACGGCCACGGCGGTCTGGTCCCAGGTCCAGGCGCGCCAGATGCCCAGTTTTTTCTGGCGCATCCAGATCTGCCGCCCGCGTTTTTCCGCTGCGTTCCAGAACATGGCGGGAATGGTGTCGCCTTCCAGCACGACGCGGGTTTCGGGCCGGATCCCGGAGAGATCCCAGAGATTGGTCATTGCGTATCCCTATGCCTTGTCATTGCGGACTTGATCCGCAATCCATGGATCCCGGATCAAGTCCGGGATGACAGCTTGGTTTTTCATCTCCAGTTCTTCTTCTTTTTCCAGCGCCGTTCGCCGCGAACGCCGGCCTCTTTCATGCCCAGGTAGAACTCCTTGATGTCCTCCTTCTCGCGCAGGCGCGCGCAGGTGTCTTCCATCACGATGCGCCCGTTCTCCAGCACATAGCCGTAGTCGGCGGCGTTGAGCGCCATGTTGGCGTTCTGCTCCACCAGCAGGATGGTGGTTCCGCGCTCGCGGTTGATCCGCACCACGATCTCGAAGATCTCGCGCGTCAATTTGGGCGAGAGGCCCAGGCTGGGTTCGTCCAGCAGGATCAGGTCGGGCGCGGCCATGATCGCGCGCGAAATCGACAGCATCTGCTGCTGGCCGCCCGAGAGCAGGCCGGCTTCCTGCGCGGCGCGCTCCTGCAGGATCGGGAAGTAGCGGTAAACCGCCTCCATGTCGCGCGCGACGCCGTCGCGGTCGCTGCGGGTGTAGGCGCCCATGGCAAGGTTGTCGTGCACCGTGAGCAGCGGGAACACTTCGCGGCCTTCAGGCACATGCGACAGTCCCTGCTGAACGATGTGCGCCGGGTCCTTGGCCGTGATGCTCTCGCCCTTGAATTCGATGCTGCCCTTGCGCGGGTCGATGATGCCCGAGATGGTTTTCAGGATCGTGGTCTTGCCCGCGCCGTTGGAACCCAGCACGGTGGCGATCTCGCCCCTGCGCACCTGCAGGCTGACGCCGCGGATGGCGCGAATCGGCCCGTACGCCGATTCGACGTTCAGCAGCTTGAGCACGGGCGTGTCGCTCACGGCCGGCGGATTGTGGCTCACTGAACTACCCTCCTCAGGCTGCTCATGTCGTCCACCGAACCCAGGTAGGCCTCGATCACGCCGGGGTGGTCCTGCACTTCGCGCGGTGTGCCCGTGACCAGCACCTCGCCCATGTTCATCGCCAACACGCGGTCGGACACCTTGGACACCAGCGTCATGTCGTGTTCCACCATCAGCACTGTGATGCCCAGGTCGTTCTTGATGTCCTGGATCCAGAACGCCATGTCCTCCGTTTCCTCCACGTTCAGCCCCGAGGAGGGCTCGTCGAGCAGCAGCAGCTTGGGCTCGGTGCATAGGGCGCGCGCCAGCTCGACCACCTTGCGCACGCCGTAGGGCAGGCCGGCCACCATCGCGTCGCGGTGATGCTGCAGGTCCAGGAAGTCGATCACTTCTTCCACCTTCTCGCGCGCCTCGATCTCGGCCTGGCGCACTTTCGCGGAAAAGAACATCTCGCTCCACAGTCCGGTCCTGCGATGGGTGTGCCGGCCGATCAGCATGTTGTGCAGCACCGTGGCGTGTTCGAACAGCTCGATGTTCTGGAAGGTGCGGGCGATGCCCAGCGAGGCGATCCGGTGCGGCGGCTGCTCGGTGAGCGCCTTGCCTTCGTATTCGATGCCGCCGGTGGTGGGCGTGTAGATGCGGCTGATCAGGTTGAACACGGTGGTCTTGCCCGCGCCGTTGGGGCCGATCAGGGTGAACACCTCGCCGCGCCGCACGTCGAAGCTGACGTTGTTGACGGCCAGCACGCCGCCGAAACGCACGCTCAGGTTTTTCGCGGAAAGCAACACGTTGGAATTCATTTGCACTCCGACCGTGTGCGCGGGCCAAGGACGGCGGGTGGCCGCCGCAACTCGTGTCCCCCGGCGCGGGAGGCGCCCTCCCGGCTCCGGGGGACATGAGGTACGCAGAGTGCTGCACCGCCTTGACCCACCACGATGGAGGTACTTTTCATCTCAACCTGTCCGATTTCTGGAAGGATTTCTGCCGCTTGAACAGGCCCCTGCGGTAAAACGGAAAGAGCTGCAGGTAGGTGCGGATCTTCAGCCAGCGGCCGTACAGGCCCATTGGCTCGAACAGCACGAACGCGATCAGCACCACGCCATAGACCAGGCCCTGCAGGCCCGGCGCCTGGCCGATCACCGGGGGCAGGTAGTCCTTGGTCAAGGCGATCACCTGCGGCATCGAGATCAGGAAGATCGCGCCCAGGAACGCGCCGTGCACCGAGCCCAGGCCGCCGATCACCACCATCAGCAGCAGATCGATCGACTGCAGGATGTTGAACTGGTCGGGCGAGATGAAAGTCAGCTTGTGCGCGTACAGCGCGCCGCCGATGCCGGCCAGGGCCGCCGACAGCGCGAACGACAGCGTCTTGTAGCGCGCCAGGTGGATGCCCATGCTTTGCGCGGAGATCTCCGAATCGCGGATGGCGACGAACGCCCGCCCGGTGGACGAGCGCAGCAGGTTCAGGATGCCCAGTGTGGACAGGATCGCGATGACCAGGCACAGGAAATAAAAGCCGGTGGCCGAATCGACCTTCAGGCCGAACAGGTCGGGGTGCTTGACGTGGATGCCCGAGTTGCCGCCGGTGACCGACTCCCAGCGCGCCAGCACTTCCTCGACGATGAAGCCGAAGGCCAGCGTCGCGATGCCCAGGTAGATGCCTTTGACGCGCAGCGCGGGCAAGCCGACGATCACGCCCACGGCGGACGACAACAGGCCCGCCAGCACCAGCGCGATCGGAAAGGGTACGCCCACGTTGACAAACACCGCCTGCGTGTAGGCGCCCACGCCCAGGAAGGCCGCATGCCCGATCGAGAACAGGCCGGTGAAGCCGGCCAGCAGCATCAAGCCGAGGCCGACGATCGCATAGATCAGCACGAAGGTCAGCTGCGCCAGCCAGTACTCGGCGAACAGCCAGGGCGCGGCGAGCAGCAACAGCAGCAGCAGCCCGTACCAGAACACCTGGCCGCCGTGCTTGGCCAGCTTGATGTCCTGGGCGTAGTCGGTCTTGAAGATGAAGCGCATGTCGGGGGTTAGACTTTTTTGCGCAGCTTCTCGCCGAACAGGCCGCTGGGCTTGACCATCAGCATGACCAGCACCACGATGTAGGCGGCGGTGTCCTTGAAGCCCTGCGGCAGGTAGAAGCCCGAGAGCGATTCGACGATGCCGATGATCAGGCCGCCCACGATGGCGCCGGGCAGGCTGCCGAAGCCGCCCACCACCGCGGCCGGAAAAGCCTTCAGGCCGATGAAGCCCATGTTGGCGTGCACGAAGGTGATGGGCGCCAGCAGCAGGCCCGCCACCGCGGCCACGGACGCGGCCAGGCCCCAGACCAGTCCGTTGAGCGTCTTGACCGGGATGCCCATGTAATACGCCGCCAGCTGGTTCTGCGACGAAGCCTGCATGGCGATGCCGATCTTGCTGTACTTGAACACCGCGAACAGCAGCAGGCACAGCGCTGCGGTGACGCCGATCACGACCATCTGCTCGATGTTCAGCACCAGCGCGCCTTGCCCGCTTGCATCGCCGCCGACATTCCACACCACGTCCTTGTAGGGAACGGGAAGCGTGTGCGTTTCGGTTCCAATGCCCGGGATCATGGTGATGAGCCCGCGCGCCACGTAGCCGATGCCGATGGTGAGCATCACGATCGAAAACGCCGGCTGCCCCAGGATGGGACGAATCACCAGGCGTTCGAGCACCACGCCGAAGAAGGCCATCGCGGCGATGGCGCTGAGCACGGCCAGCCAGAACGGGAAACCCAGGAAGGTCATCGACGCCAGGCCGCCGAAGGCGCCCAGCATCATGAGTTCACCCTGGGCGAAGCTGACGGTTTCGGTGGCCTTGTAGATGAGCACGAATCCCAGCGCGATCAGCCCGTAGATGCATCCTTGCGAGATGCCGCTGATCACCAGTTGAATGAATTGCACCGTCTCTCCATGGCTTGTGGCCCGGTTATAGCTTCGAGGGGGCCGCATCATGTACAGGGTTGGCCCGAATCCGTGTCGCCGAGTGGACCGCGGGCGCCCGAATCAGGTGTAATCCCCTAAATGCAAACCAGCCCCCACGTCGAAAAGCTGGGCCCGGTCACGGTCGTGACGCTGGATCGCGCCGCGCTGCGCAATGCGGTGGACTCGAGCACGGCGCGCGCCTTGCATGAGGCATTTGTCGAGTTCGATGCTGATCAGCAGGCGCTGGTTGCCGTGTTCCACGGCGCGCACGGCCATTTCTGCGCCGGCTGGGACCTGCAGGCCGGCGCGCGGATGGCGCGCAAGGGCGGCGGCGCGGACTTGCTGCGCGATCTCGACTTCACGCCGGATGAGGCAGGCTCACCCGCTCCCGGCAAGGCGGCGGGGCCGCTGGCGCCAATGGGTCCGTCGCGCCTGCTGCTGTCCAAGCCCGTGATCGCCGCGGTCAGCGGCGCGGCCGTGGCCGGCGGCATGGAGCTGGCCCTGTGGTGCGACCTGCGGGTGATGGAAGAGGACGCGTATTTCGGCGTGTATTGCCGGCGCTTCGGCGTGCCTCTGATCGACGGCGGCACGGTGCGGCTGCCGCGCCTGGTGGGCATGGGCCACGCGATGGACCTCATCCTCACCGGCCGCAAGGTCGAGGCGGCCGAGGCGCTGCGAATGGGGCTGGCCAATCGCGTGGTGCCACGCGGCCAGGCGCGCGACGCGGCGATCGAGCTGGCGCAGCAGCTGGCGAAATTCCCCCAGGCCACGATGCTGTCGGACCGGCTGAATGCCTACGAGCAATGGAGCCTGCCGTTGCCCGAGGCGCTGCGGCTGGAGTGGGAGCGCAGCAAACAGCGTATCCCCGATGCCCTGGAAGGCGCCGCGCGTTTCGCGGGCGGCGAAGGCCGGCACGGGAAGTTCTAAGGCCTGCTGCCGCCCCCGTACTCGTCATTGCGGGCTCGACCCGCAATCCATGGATGCCGGATCAAGTCCGGCATGACAAGATTCGCAATGACAAAGCCTATTTCGACAGCGGCCGCGGCTGGCCGGCTTCGTCGATCGCCACATAGGTGACCGAGGCTTCAGTTACCTTGAGATACTGGCCCTGCGTGCGGAAGCGCTCGGCATAAACCTCCACCTTCACGGTGATCGAGGTACGGCCGATGCGCGTGACCTCCGAGTAGAACGAGAGGATGTCGCCCACCCGCACCGGCTGCTTGAAGATGAATTCCTTCACGGCGACCGTCGCCATGCGGCCGTTGGCGTAGCGCGCCGGGAGCACCGCGCCGGCCAGGTCCACCTGGGCCATCACCCAGCCGCCGAAGACGTCTCCGTTGGCGTTGACGTCCGCCGGCATCGGTATCACCTTCATGACCAGTTCCTTGTCCAGGGGCAGCGCCACCCCGGGCTGGCCGCGCCGACCCTCCGGATCGCTTGAATTAGCGGACATGGGCACAATGTCTCTCCAGTAACACCAACCCCCTGGATTGTCCACGATGCGCGGTTACGGCCGACACGCTTCCATTCCGCTTGCACCCGGCCCGGCCGACGCGCAGCCGCGCGCCCACACCGACTGGGCCACGCTCAAACGGCTGTTTCCCTACCTGTGGCAGTACAAGTGGCGCGCCCTGGCGGCGCTGGCCTTCATGGTGGGCGCCAAGCTGGCCAATGTGGGCGTGCCGGTGCTGCTGAAGAACCTGGTGGACACGATGAGCTTCAAGCCGGGCGACCCGGCCGCCGTGCTGGTGGTGCCGGCCGGGCTGCTGCTGGCCTACGGCCTGCTGCGGCTGTCGACCACGATGTTCACCGAGTTGCGCGAGCTGGTGTTCGCCAAGGCGACCCAGGGCGCGGCCCGCAGCATCGCGCTGCAGACCTTCCTGCACCTGCATGCCTTGAGCCTGCGCTTTCACCTGGAGCGCCAGACCGGCGGCATGACGCGCGACATCGAGCGCGGCGTGCGCGGCATCGAATCGCTGATCTCGTATTCGCTGTACAGCATCGTGCCCACGATCATCGAGGTGGCGCTGGTGCTGTCGATCCTGGCCGTGAAGTTCGATGCCTGGTTCGCCTGGATCACCCTCATCGCGCTGGCCCTGTACATCGCCTTCACCGTCAGCGTCACCGAGTGGCGCACCAAGTTCCGCAGGGAAGCCAACGAATTCGATTCCGCCGCGCACACCAAGGCCGTTGATTCGCTGTTGAACTACGAGACGGTCAAGTACTTCAACAACGAAGGCTTCGAAGCGCGGCGCTACGACGAGAGCCTGGAGAGCCTGCGCAAGGCCCGCCTGAAAAGCCAGACCACGTTGTCGATGCTGAACACGGGCCAGCAGCTGATCATCGCGATCGGCCTGGTGGCGATGCTGTGGCGCGCGACCCAGGGCGTGGTGGACGGCCGCATGACGCTGGGCGACCTGGTGATGGTCAACGCCTTCATGATCCAGCTCTACATCCCGCTGAATTTCCTGGGCGTGCTGTACCGGGAGATCAAGCAGAGCCTGACGGACCTGGACAAGATGTTCGTGCTGATGGAAAAAGAACGCGAGGTCGCCGACAAGCCGGGCGCGCCGCCGCTGGTGCGCGA
>DATMBW010000525.1:0-5202 GCA_035559095.1 Ramlibacter sp. | reverse complement strand
CGACCGCCGCGCAGCACCGCACGCCGGTCAAGCTGGTGCTTTCCAACAACGGGCACTTGGGAATGGTGCGGCAATGGCAGGAGCTGAACCATGGAAACCGGCTAAGTCACAGCTGGAACGAAGCAATGCCCGACTTCGCAGCCCTGGCTAAGGCATTCGGTTGGGGGGCCCGCAGTATTTCGCGCCCCGACGAATTGGAGGGCGCGTTGACCGAATGTCTGGCATACGAAGGCCCCTTCTTTCTCGACGTGCGCGTGGCTGCACAAGAAAACTGCTTCCCGATGATGCCGTCCGGGCAGGGGCATCACCGCGTGATGCTCGGAAAGGACCGGTGGTACGAGCCGACACCGATGAACTGAATTCGCGCGACATCCGGCAGGTCGCGGCTACCCGCCGCGAGCGGCCTGCCTTCTTCAACAGGCGTCGACACGATCGGCGCTGGGTGGATCCAATGAACAAGCCAACAGCACTTCGTCTTCATGTGCCGGAACCTTCAGCGCGTCCCGGCTGCGAGACAGACTTCTCCTATCTTCACGTTTCCGAGGCTGGCGCCGTCAGATGCCCGCCGGTAGACACCACCCACTTCGACACGGAAGATCTCACCTACAGCCTGATCCGCGTCCTCGACCGGGAAGGTCGTGCGGTGGGTCCCTGGACGCCCGACGTGCCGGTGCCGCTGTTGCGCAAAGGGCTGCGCTCCATGATGCGGACGCGCATTTTCGACGCCCGCATGCTGATCGCCCAACGCCAGAAGAAGATCTCGTTCTATATGCAGTGCCTGGGCGAGGAGGCCATTGCTATAGCCCACTCCATGGCCCTTGCACCGGGGGACATGTGTTTCCCGACGTACCGCCAGCAAGGACTGCTGCTGGGACGCGACGACGTGTCCATGGTGGAACTCATGTGTCAGTTGATGAGCAACCGGGGCGATGCGGTGCAGGGACGGCAGCTTCCCGTCTTTTATTCGTTCCGGCGGGCCGGCTTCTTCTCGATCTCGGGCAACTTGGCGACGCAGTTCATTCAGGCTGTCGGCTGGGGCATGGCCTCGGCGATCAAAGGCGACACGAAGATCGCATCGGCCTGGATCGGAGACGGCGCCACCGCCGAGGCGGACTTCCACACGGCGCTGACGTTCGCTCATGTGTACCGCGCGCCGGTCATTCTCAACGTGGTGAACAACCAGTGGGCGATCTCGAGTTTCCAGGCGATCGCCGGCGGTGAAGCCACGACGTTCGCCGCGCGCGGCGTGGGCTGCGGCATCGCGTCGCTGCGGGTGGACGGCAACGATTTCCTGGCGGTTTACGCCGCCTCGCGCTGGGCCGCCGAACGCGCGCGCAGCAACCTGGGGCCGACGCTGATCGAGTGGGTCACCTACCGGGGCGGCCCGCACTCGACCTCCGACGATCCAACCAAATACCGCCCCGCGGACGATTGGGAACGGTTCCCGCTGGGCGACCCGATCGCGCGCCTGAAGCAGCACCTGATCGGCCTGCGCGCATGGTCCGAGCAGGAACACGAACAGGTGCACAAGGAGCTGGAGGCCGAGGTGGCTGCGGCGCAAAAGGAAGCGGAGAGCCACGGTACGCTGCTCGACGGGGACATCCCGAGCGCGGCCACGATGTTCGACGACGTCTACGCGCAGATGCCTGGCCACCTGCGCCAGCAACGGCAGGAACTGGGAGTTTGAGATGAAACTCCGTCACCAGATCTTGTCATGCCGGGCTCGACCCGGCATCCAGGCTGCGCCGACACAAGCGCCGCATGGATTGCGGGTCAAGCCCGCAATGACAGAAATTTTTCATGCGTCGTGGGTGGCGCGCAGCGCCATGGAGAACTGAGATGTTGACTAAGACCCGTGACACCCAGGTGGACGACGTGACTGGAGCACGACGGCCGATGACCATGATCCAGGCCTTGCGCTCGGCGATGGACGTGATGATGGAGCGCGACGATAACGTGGTCGTGTTCGGCCAGGACGTCGGGTATTTCGGCGGCGTGTTCCGCGCGACCGAGGGCCTGCAGGCGAAGTTCGGCAAGACGCGCTGCTTCGACGCGCCCATCAGCGAAGGCGGGATCGTCGGCGTGGCCGTGGGAATGGCCGCGTACGGCTTGCGGCCGGTGGCCGAGATCCAGTTCGCCGACTACTTCTATCCTGCGTCCGACCAGATCGTGTCGGAGGCGGCGCGGCTGCGCCATCGATCCGCCGCCGATTTCACCTGCCCGCTCACCGTTCGCATGCCTTGCGGCGGCGGCATCTACGGCGGCCAGACGCACAGCCAGAGCCCGGAGGCGCTGTTCACCCATGTGTGCGGCCTGCGCACCATCATGCCCAGCAACCCCTATGACGCGAAAGGGCTGCTGATCTCCGCGATCGAGTGCGACGACCCCGTGATCTTCCTGGAGCCCAAGCGCCTGTACAACGGGCCATTCGACGGTCACCATGACCGGCCGGTGGTGCCGTGGTCCAAGCATGCGCTGGGCAATGTGCCCGAGGGCTACTACCGCGTGCCGCTGGAGTCCGCGGCCGTAGTCCGGCCAGGCGAAAGGCTCACCGTGCTGACCTACGGCACCATGGTGTGGGTGGCGCAATGCGCCGCCGAGGAGACCGGCATCGACGCCGAGATCATCGACCTGCGTTCGATCTGGCCGATGGACCTGGAGACGGTCGTCGAATCGGTGAGGAAGACCGGCCGCTGCGTGATCGTGCACGAAGCCACGCGCACCAGCGGCTTCGGCGCCGAACTGGCGGCGCTGGTGCAGGAACACTGCTTCTACCACCTGGAGGCGCCGATCGAGCGCGTGGCCGGCTGGGACACGCCCTATCCGCATGCGCAGGAATGGGCGTACTTCCCCGGGCCCGCCCGCGTGGGGGCGGCGTTCAAACGCGCGCTGGAGGGCTGACCATGGGCATGTACGCAATCAAGATGCCGGACATCGGCGAGGGCATCGCCGAGGTCGAGCTGGTGGAATGGCGGGTGCAGCCCGGCGACAGCGTCGAGGAAGATCAGATCCTCGCCGACGTCATGACCGACAAGGCCACCGTGGAGATCCCGTCGCCGGTGGCGGGCACCGTGTTCTTGCTCGGGGCCCAGCCCGGCCAGCTCATGGCCGTGGGGGCGGAACTCATTCGTCTGGAAGTGGCGGGCGAAGGCAATTTGCGCGAAGCCAGCGCGCCAGCTGTTGCTGCCGAGGTTTCTGACACCCTGCCCCTCCGAGGGAGGGCGGGGATAGTGGCAGCACCAGAGCCTGCCGCGCCGAAGAGCCCCCACCCTCCTTCGACAAGCTCAGGACAGGCCAAGCCTCCCTCAAAGGGGGAGGGAGCAAAAATGGTTCCTCCGATGGCTACCCAGCCGCCGACCCGCGCCCCGGGCGAGAAGCCAATCGCCTCGCCGTCGGTGCGCAAGCGCGCCTGGGAGTTGGGCATCGAACTGCAATTCGTCCACGGCAGCGGCCCGGCCGGCCGCATCACGCACGAGGACCTGGACGTCTATCTGGCTTCGCGCGGCCAGCCCCGCAGCGCGGGCGCCGGATCGCGCCTGCGCCAGCGGCAGGGCGAAGAAGCGATCCAGGTGATCGGGCTGCGCCGCAAGATCGCGCAGAAGATGCAGGAAGCCAAACGCCGGATCCCGCACTTCAGCTACGTGGAGGAAGTCGACGTCACCGAGCTGGATGCGCTGCGGCTGCGCCTGAATGAAAGGCATGCGGCCGCGCGCGGCAAGCTCACGCTGCTGCCGCTGATCGCGCGCGCCGTCGTCCTCGCGGTCGAGGAGTTCCCGCAGATGAACGCCCGGTTCGACGACGACGCGGGCGTCGTCACGCGTTACAGCGCGGTGCACCTCGGAATCGCCACCCAGACCGACGCCGGCCTGATGGTCCCCGTGCTGCAGCATGCGGAAAGCCAGGACATCTGGGGCTGCGCGCGCGAGATCGCCCGGCTGGCCGAGGCCACGCGCGGCGGCAAGGCGGCGCGCGAGGAACTCACCGGCTCGACCATCACCATCACCAGCCTGGGGCCGCTGGGCGGCATCGCCACCACGCCGGTCATCAATCATCCCGAAGTCGCCATCATCGGCGTCAACCGGATGGTGGAGCGCCCGATGATCCGCGGCGGCGCCATCGTCGTTCGCCAGATGATGAACCTCTCCTCCTCATTCGATCACCGGGTGGTCGACGGCGTGGACGCGGCGCGCTTCGTGCAGGCCATCCGCGGCCTGCTGGAGAGCCCCGCGATGCTTTTCGTGGAGTAGCCAATTGAAAACGACAACAACGACTCTGCTGGTGATCGGCGGGGGACCCGGCGGCTATGTGGCCGCCATCCGCGCCGGGCAGCTCGGCATCGCAACCACGCTGGTGGAGGCCGACAAACTCGGCGGCACCTGCCTGAACGTCGGCTGCATTCCCTCGAAGGCGCTGATTCACGTGGCCGACGAATTCGAAAAGGCCCGGTCGTTCGCGGGGACTTCGCCGTTGGGCATTCACGTCCAATCGCCGGCCATCGACCTGGCGCAGGCCCAGCGCTGGAAGGACGGCATCGTCGGCAAACTGACCGGCGGCGTCGGCGCCCTTTTGAGGAAAGC
This sequence comes from Ramlibacter sp., assembly GCA_035559095.1. Taxonomy (GTDB): domain Bacteria; phylum Pseudomonadota; class Gammaproteobacteria; order Burkholderiales; family Burkholderiaceae_C; genus Ramlibacter. The sequence continues at coordinate 625 of DATMBW010000525.1, read as the reverse complement.
GGGCGTGAAGGTGGTCAAGGGCTGGGCCACGATTTCCGACGGCAAGACCGTTGATGTGGCGGGCACGGAAGGCGAGCCCTTGCGCATCCAGTGCGAGCACCTGCTGCTGGCCACCGGGTCGCAGGCGGTGGAACTGCCCGGGCTGCCGTTCGGCGGGCCGGTGATCTCTTCCACTGAAGCGTTGGCGCTCTCGTCGCTGCCGCGGCACCTGGTCGTCGTGGGCGCCGGCTACATCGGCCTGGAACTGGGGATCGCGTACCGCAAGCTCGGCGTCGAAGTGGCCGTGGTGGAAGCGATGGACCGCATCCTGCCCACCTACGACGAGGAGCTGACCAGGCCGGTGCTGGCCAGCCTCCGTCGCCTGGGCATCGGGCTGCACCTGGACTGCAACGCGCAGGGGCTGACGGAAGCGGGCAATGGCTTGCGCGTGCGCAGCAGCAAGGCCGACGAATATGTGCTGCCGGCGGATCGCGTCCTGGTCGCGGCGGGCCGCAAGCCGCTCACCGCGGGCTACAACCTCGAATCGCTGCGGCTGGAGATGGCGGGGCGCGCCGTCAAGGTCGACGAGCAGTGCCGCACGTCCATGCGCAACGTCTGGGCCATCGGCGACCTCGTGGGCGAGCCG
>DATMBW010000524.1:0-2165 GCA_035559095.1 Ramlibacter sp. | reverse complement strand
ACACGCAAGCGCGCACTGAGCGTGGTTGCCATTGGCAATTTGCGGCCAGCCTCCTGATTCGGCAACAAACGCCCCTCTCCTGCGATTGGATGAAGGTTTCGCGTGTTTCGCGAAGCAAGTCGTTCAACGCTGGCGCAGTTGCAGGCCAGAAGCCGAATCGGCTACGCGGTCAACTTCCTCGCGCGAAGCCGGGTCAACGGCCCAGAGGAGCTGTACCGCACATCGCCCAGGCAGTGGGTTCGCTTCTGCGAGCAGGATCTCGGCGGCCGTGCGGATGTCGTGTACGACTACGGCTTGCGCGAATTCACCCTCTTGGTCAGGACGGCGGCTGACCCGGGCACGGCCGGCTGAACACGCTGCTTTTCCCGCTGAAGCAGCCGCTGGTAGGCGTTGGCGCCGGTCGTTTCCAGCAGCCTTTCAGCTTCGAGGAGGGCGGCCACGCAGGCATCGCGCTGCCCGGGCCCGTAACGGTCCGCCAGCGCCGCAGCGAATGTGATCAGCGCCCGGCATTCCGGCAACCGGGCGCTGCGTTGCCGCGACAGCTCGATCGCTTCCCTGGCCAACCGCAGTGCCTCGTCAGTGTCGCCGGTTGCGCGGCGGCTATCGGCGAGGCTGACCAGTATTTCAGGTTCGAGCTCCATCGCGACCTTGTCGGAACGCACCAGGGCCAGCGCTTCGCTGAAAGTATGCGCAGCCGTCCGCATGTCCCCGGCGAGCGCCGTTGCCGATCCGCGGCCATGGAGGGCGAAGACGCGAGAATAAGGAATCGGATACTTCTCGGCCAACTGGTCGATAGGCAGCGCATGCTCCTCTGCCAGAGCCGGGTCCTGCAGGCACCAGGCGAGCTCGATGTGCGCGTAATGGACCATCTGCAGGAACAGCGGATCGGTCGACTCCTTTCCTGCCTCGATCATGTCGAGCAGGCAGGCCCGCGCTTCATCGAAACGGCCCAGCCTGGTGAGCAGGCGGCAGCGCATGCCCAGCACCCATTGCTCGGTGCTGAACCCGATGAAGTCCCTGTCGAACTTGTCGATCGCAGCGAGATTGGCCAACGCTGTATCGTTGGCCTCGAGGGCCTGCCGCAGCAGGCCTGCCCATCCATAAGCCTGGCAAAGCACGGCGTGAATGGTGGCCGTGCGTCCGACGTCGGTACCGGGCTTGACCAGCGAGAGTGCCTGCTGGGCCTTCTCGACATACCTGTCGGCGGGCCCGCCGCTGGCCTGCAGCATTCGGCCTTCGATCATCAGCAACAGTTGCGTCAACCGGCTGTCGACCTTGCTGGCAAGCCCCATCGCTTCGTCCAGCAGCGGCTGCACATCCGCCAGGCTCAATCCCTCACGCCATCCCAGCAGCGAAATCTGGCTGCACGCCATCGCACGCAGCCGGTCACTGCGGGCATCGCCCGCCTGGCCGCCCACGAGCGCCCTGGCCTTGCGCCAGTGCGTGATGGCTTGCGCCGGATCGGTCAGGCTCAACCACTGCGCCGCGCGTCCCGAATATTCGGCCGCGTCCAGTGCCCGGCCCGCAGCCTCGAAATGGTGGGAGATGAGCGCCGCATACTCGTCGAGCTGCCGGGCGTAATGCTGCTCCATGACCCCGGCCACCGACGCATGGAGGGTTGCGCGCCGGGCCTTGAGCTGCGTGCTGTAGGCCACCTCCTGAATCAGCGGATGGCGGAAGGCGAAGCTGGTTACACCCGAGGCCGGCTGCGGCTGGATCAGTTCCGCGCGGCACAGCGCATCGAGCGCTTGCCCGATGGGCCCGTGCATCGGTTCCGCGACGCGCTCCAGCACCGCCAGGGGGATTTCCTTGCCGACGATGGCGCACATCTGGAGCAGCGACTTGTCGGATTCGCCCAAATGGTCGATCCGCGCGCCGATGAGCGCCTGCACCGTCGCGGGCAATGCGCGCTCGACCGATTCGATGCTGTTGCGCCCATCGGCCGGGTCGCCGGACAGCACGCCACGCTCGGCCAGCGAACGCACCAGTTCCTCCGCGAAGAAGGGGTTGCCGCCGCTGCGCCGGACTATCAGCTGCGCGATGTCCTGGAACTCACGCCGGCGACTGATCAGTTCGCGCACCAGGGCATCGGTATGGGCCGCGCTGAGCTCGGCGATCTCGATCTCCTGGAAGTTGGCCATCCCGACCCACGGCGAACGGTAGGA
>DATMBW010000523.1:0-7512 GCA_035559095.1 Ramlibacter sp. | reverse complement strand
ACCGACTTTACGTACAGAACCTGCACCTCAGGGTGCTAGGCTGGCGGACGCGTTGAACGGTGCACCGGCCCGCACCCGCGCTTGGTCGGTCACTTGCGACGGGGAAACGACAATGGAAAATGGCGCAAGGTTTAGCCCGTGCCGGAGCTACCGCTACAGCCTGTGGCGGAGCTGGCCCGGACTGCCGTCAACTGCAAAGGGCTACGCGATGTTCGTTGGGCTCAACCCAAGCACGGCGGATGAAACGGAAGACGACCCGACCATTCGGCGGTGCATCGATTTCGCGCAGGCCTGGGGCTACGAGGGTCTGGTGATGACCAACCTGTTTGCCTTCCGGGCCACGGACCCCGCCGTCATGCTGGCGCAGGCGGATCCGGTCGGGCAAGACAACGACCAGACGCTGTGCGACCTGGCCGAGACGGCTGGCGTCGTTGTCGCTGCGTGGGGCGTGCATGGGGCGCACCGAGCTCGCGATGCGGAAGTGCGGACGATGCTGCCGAAACTGCACTACCTGCGCCTCACGAAGCACGGACATCCAGGCCACCCGCTGTATTTGCCGAAGACGCTGCTGCCGGTGCAATGGGCGGCGCAGCCTTGACTCAGCATTGACGCCGTGGTCACCGCCGGTCAATCTGGTCGTCGTCGGGCTGTACCGCTACACGCGCAATCCCATGTACATCGCCGTGACGCTCGTTCTTCTTGGCTGGGCGGCGTCTTTCGGCTTGCCTGGGCTGTACGTCTATGCCGCCATCGTCGCCCTCGCGTTTCACTTGCGCGTCGTTCTCGGCGAAGAGCCATGGCTTGCACGCAAACACGGGGCGCAGTGGCGCGAGTATGCTGAGCGTGTTCCACGCTGGTTCTGGTGACGTCTGGCCAGCTCCAACGTCAGAGCGCTTCCGAAAGGAGAGTGCGTCATGGCATCCAGCCCGCCCATGCTCGTGAGTCAGCGCGTTGTCCAAGTCTGCTTGTTCCTCGTCGCCGCCATCGCGGTGCTCGGCGGTGCGCTGCAGATGTACTTGGGACAGCCCGATACCTCGCCTCGGCTCGACAACGTCCACCGTTTCATGGCCGGTGTGTACCTGTCGACGGGACCCATCAATTTCTGGGCAGCCATCACCATCAGAAAGCAGGGAACATTGGTGTATCTCCTGGCGCTTGGGGTGTTGTTAGCCGGTATCGGAAGGCTCGTGTCCATTAGTCAGGTCGGGCTTCCTCAGCCGGCGGCGTTGTGGCTTGGCTACCTCATCCCGGAACTGCTGCTGCCTTTTGTCATCACGGTGGCGCACATGGCCACCCGTCGCAATGCGTCGCAACTACCGGCGGTCTAGCCCCTCCATGGCGGCCTGTTGAGCTAGCCGCCACAATATACGTTCTTGCAATCGCCACAAAATGTCCAATATTCCCGCCCCAGTTTCCGCCTTTCTTGACGGCAAGCGAATCGCCGTTGCGGGCGTGTCGAGGTCCGGCAACGCGCCGGCCAACGCAATCTTCCGCAGGCTTCGCGACACCGGGCATGAACCGGTCGCACTGAATCCGAACGCATCCGAAGTCGAAGGCCAGAGGTGCTACCCGGACATTCAGTCAGTGCCGGAACCGATCCATGGCGTCATGGTTGTCACGCACCCTGCTGTTTCGGTGGAAATCGCGCGATCGGCGGTCGCGCGTGGCATCAGGCATATCTGGTTTCACCGTTCATTCGGCTCCGGCAGCGTTTCGCCCGAGGCGGTGGCGGTCTGCCGGGCAGGAGGGATCGAGCCTATCGTGGGCGGCTGTCCGCTCATGTACTGCCAGCCTGTCGATCCCGGCCACCGGTTCTTCCGCTGGTGGCTCCGTCTGCAACACCGCGTGCCCGGCTAGCGCGGTCACGTGCTGAATGGATTTACCATCAAGTGAGCTTCAGTAGATTCCTGCGCGTGGATTGCGGATCAAGTCCGCAATGACAAGATGATGAAAAACCTCCAACGCGTCTTCGCCCTCGTCGCGGTTTTGTTCGGCATCGCAACCGTCGTTGCCGGCACGCGTGTCCTTACCGGCTCCGATCCGGGCTACATCGTGTTTCGGCCGCTGCTGATCTTCAACACAGCGATGGGGTTTGCGTACGTGGCGGCGGGCGTCATCGCCTGGCGCAGCATCGATCGAGGCAAGGTTGCGGCCGCCGCGATCTTCATTGCCAATTTGCTGGCGCTGGGAACCGTCGGCTACCTGTACGCGGCGGGGAATGCGGTTGCTAAAGAGAGTGTTGGCGCCATGACCTTCCGAACCATCGTATGGCTCGTGCTGTTTGCCGGGTTGGCATGGTTGAGCCGCAGGAATAACCGTTGAGTTAACGCGCAAAGCCGCGAACGACGTTCTTGGCAGGGCTAATTGCGAGAGTGACAATGCCCCGAGGAATCCAAGCAGGAGGTCGCGCAATGACCAAGTCCTCGGCTGTCATCGGAACGACGAGGCGCATGACGCGAGGAACGATGGCCATGTCGCGGTCCGAAGCTTGGCCCACCCTGCCTTTGGACGCCTGGAAAGGCACATACGCAACCTTGCACATGTGGACCCAGATCGTGGGCAAGATCCGGCTCGCGCAGAGCGTGTGGGTCAACCATTCCTGGCACGTCACACTCTACGTGACGTCCAGAGGGCTCACCACCGGGCCGATTCCCCACGGAAACCGGACGTTTCACATCGACTTCGACTTCATCGACCATGTGTTGACCGTGCAGTCGAGTGACGGCGGCGGCAGCCGGGTCGCGCTCCAGTCGCAGTCGGTGGCGACTTTCTATTCGAAGCTGATGCGGGAGATGGCCCGGCTCGATCTGCGCGTGGACATCCACCGCATGCCGAACGAGGTCCCCGACCCCATTGCTTTCGACGTGGACGAGACCCACCACGAGTACGACGGGGAATATGCCAACCGCTTCTGGCGCATCCTTGTGCAGGCCGACCGGGTCTTCAGGGCGTTTCGCGCGTCCTTTATCGGGAAGTGCAGTCCTGTTCACTTTTTCTGGGGCGGACCAGACCTGGCCGTAACGCGTTTTTCCGGACGGCGCGCGCCGAAGCACCCCGGCGGCGTTCCAAACTTGCCGGACTGGGTCACCCAGGAAGCCTATTCCGAGGAAGTCAGCAGTTGCGGATTCTGGCCCGGCGGCGGCCCGATCCCGTATGCCGCTTTCTATTCATACGCGTATCCCGAGCCGAACAATTTCGCCGCGGCGCCTGTGCAGCCGGCCGGGGCCTTCTACAGCAACGATTTGCGCGAGTTCATTCTTCCATACGACATCGTTCGTGAATCGGAGTCGCCCGACGACACGCTTCTTCAATTCCTGCAGTCGACTTATGCCGCCGCGGCGGATCTGTCCGGTTGGGATCGCGCGGCGCTGGAACGCACGGGCGATCCAAAGAGTACGATGACTTCGAGCGGCGAAGGAGTCATACCATGAATGCTGCACTGACCCGATGAGCACCTACGACTATGTTGTCGTTGGCGCCGGGTCGTCGGGTTGTGTCGTCGCCAATCGCCTGTCGCAAGACCCGGCCGTTCACGAGCGGCAACACCAATGCGCCCGCCATCATGATCGCAGACAAGGGCGCGGACGTGATCAAGGCAGCCACGCTTGAAAGGGGTTGACCATGGACCAGAAACAGGTTTCCGATACCTGGGAGCGCGGAAGTCCCTATGAGAGCTACGTCGGCCGCTGGAGCCGCCGGGTCGCGCCGCCGTTTCTCGCGTGGCTGGGTGTTCCGGCCGGCCGCAGCTGGCTCGACGTGGGATGCGGAACGGGGGCGCTGTGCGCGGCGATCCTGGACCATTGCTCCCCGTCTTCGGTCTTCGGTGTCGAGCCCTCACCGGGATTTCTCAAGACCGCGGCGGACAATCTGGCGGGCCGCGCCCAGCTTCTCCAGGGCAGCGCGACCTCGATTCCGCTCGCGGATGCGTCGGTCGACGTGGTGGTTTCGGGGCTGGTCCTGAACTTCGTTGCGGATCAGCCCGCGGCGCTGGCCGAATCGGCGCGCGTGACGGGCAAGGGCGGCACGATCGCGGCTTATGTCTGGGATTACGCCGGCAGGATGGAGCTGATGCGGTATTTCTGGGATGCGGCCGCGGAGCTCGACCCGGACGCGGCGAATTTGGACGAGGGTGTGCGGTTTCCGTTGTGCCATCCGCAGGCGCTCGAGGCGCTCTTTGCCGCTGCCCGACTGGACAAGGTCGAGGTGAAGCCCATTGACATACCGACGCCGTTCGCGAATTTCGGCGACTACTGGCAGCCGTTCCTCGGCGGCCAGGGGCCGGCCCCGGCCTATGCCATGTCGCTTGACGAGCGCGCGCGGGAGCGCCTGCGGGAGCGAATCCGGCAGCGCATTCCGGCGTCGGAAGACGGCTCCCTGGCGCTGACGGCCCGGGCCTGGGCGGTTCGCGCTTCCGTTCCGGGTTAGGTCAACTCGATGCGAACCCATCGCTGGTGTAACGACCGCGAGACCTGATCTTTCCGAGGTCCTGGAACGGCCATGAACCCGGCGCTGCCGTACCAGATTCTCGCGGACACCGTGCTCGCGCTGCACCTTGGCATCGTCCTGTTCGTCGTTGCCGCACTGGTGCTTGTGGTCGGCGGCAATTGGCGCGGGTGGCGCTGGGTCAACCACCTGTGGTTCCGGCTCGCGCACCTGGCAGCCATCGGCGTCGTCGTTGCCGAATCGTGGTTCGGTGTGACTTGCCCGCTCACCACCCTGGAGATGTGGCTGCGCGCGCAGGCCGGCGCCTCCACCTACCGTGGGGGCTTTGTCGAACACTGGCTGCAGCGCATCCTGTATTACGACGCGCCGCCCTGGGTGTTCACGCTTGGATACACCCTGTTTGGTTTGCTGGTGGCCGCAACGTGGTGGTACTTTCCTCCGGCTTCGCGGCGCCGGTGACACGTTCTTCGCACACTGCGCCGATGGTTGGGCAGGTGATCCTTACCGATGTTACCCGGCTGCGCCGCACAGTCCTGCCTGCACTGGCAACATGGGTCGCTTCATTCGAAGGGGGGAACGATTGATGGAAATAGTCAGCGGCCACGAGCATGGCATCGATGTCTTCTGGGGCGAGATCGCGCCCTGCGAACATCTGGTGCAGATCTACGATGAAGAAAGTGTGTTCCTCGACGCGCTCGAGGGATTCGTCGCCGGCGGCCTGGACCAGGGCGACGGTATCGTCGTGATCGCGACGCCCGTGCATGTGCGTGCGCTCGAGAGCCGCTTGCGGGCAAGAAGGGTGGACGTGGACGCGGCGCGCGCCCAGGATCAGTACATCGCCCTCGACGCGGCGCAGACCCTTTCGAAGTTCATGGTCGACGGCTGGCCGGACGACGACCGGTTCAAGGCCCTGGTGACCCAGCTGCTTTCACGTGCGGGCGCCGAAGGCCGGCGCGTGCGCGCTTTCGGCGAAATGGTGGCGGTCCTCTGGCAGCAGCAGCATCACGGCGCGACGGTGCGCCTGGAGCACCTCTGGCACCGGTTCTGCCGTGAAGAGGCCTTCTCCCTGTTGTGCGCCTACCCCAAGAGCGGCTTCACCCGCGACGCCACGGCTTCGATCCAGGAAATCTGCGACGCGCATTCCAGGGTGATTCCGGGGTGACCTGACTCAAAGCCATCCCATCCATCCCAGCGCCGCGCCCGCCCCGAGCAGCCACAGCAGGTGCAATTTGGTGCGCCACACGATCACCGTCGATACGATCGCAATCAGCCAGACGGGCCAGTCGCTCACGGCGTAACGGCTGCCGGTGGCCAGGATCCAGCCGGTGGCGATGAGCAGCGCGATCACGATCGGCGTCATGCCTTGCTTGAAGGCGCGCACGGCGCGCAGTTCACGGTTCTCGTGGCTCCATCGCGCGGCCAGGTACGTGAGCGTGGTGCTGGGGAGCATGATCCCGACCATCGCGATCGACAAGCCCAGCAGCGCGAAGGGCAGGCCCCCCGCATTCAAGCCGACGTTCCAGCCGAGCAGGGCCACGAACAGGACGTTGGGGCCGGGCGCGGCCTGGGCAATGGCGATCGACGCGCTGAACTGCGGATCGGTCAGCCAGGCCTGGCGATCGACCAGGTAGCGATGCATGTCGGGAGCGGTCGTGATCGCGCCGCCGACGGACAACACCGACAGCGTCAGGAAATGCATCAACAGCGAGAGCCAGTCCGCCGACGACATCGCGATCGTCATTCGCCGGCCCCCTTCGCCAGCTTGCGGTAGGTCATCACGCACGACAGCCCGCCCAGTCCCAGCAGGACGGAGGCCAGCGGCCAGCGCAGCAGTGCAATGGCCACGAACGCCGGGACGCCGAACACGATGCACAGCGGCACGCCCATCGGATGTCTTCGCAACGCGCCGACCAGCTTCAGGCCGGTGGCCGTGATCAGTCCGGCGGCGACCGCACCCATGCCGCGCAGCGCGCCGGCGATGTGGGGGTTGTCGGCATATTGCGCATAGACCAGCGCCAGGCACAGCACCAGCAGCAGCGGAAAGGTCAGCATGCCGGCCAGCGCCGCCATGGCGCCGCGCAGCCCGAAATAGCGGCCGCCGAGCATCAGCGACAGGTTGACCACGTTGGGCCCCGGCATGATCTGGGCCACGGCCCACTCCTCGAGGAATTCCTCGCGCGTGAGCCAGCGCTTTTTCTCGACCAGCTCGCGCTGCACCACGGCCAGCACGCCGCCGAATCCCTGCAGGGCCAGGAAGGTGAACGAGAAAAACAGGTCGCCGAGGGATTTGGGTTGGGGGCGCGTTTCTTGCGGCGCTTGGGCGAGCGCCTCGGACGGTAAACTCATGGTTTCGATTATCGTTGCATGGCCTTCACATTGCCGGCGCGGGGCGAATGGCCGGACGTGTCGCCAGCCACAAACCCGTGGCGATCAGCACCAGCGCACCGAGCGCGGCGGGGTGCAGCGCTTCGCCGAGCAGCACCCAGCCCAGCAGCGCGGCGGTGACGGGGTTGAGCGCCAGGAACACGGTCACGCGGGTCGGCGATTCATGCTTGAGCGCGTAGAGCCACCAGAAATAGCCGACGCCGCTGGACACGCCGATGAAGATGACGGCGGCCCAGGCCTGTGCGCCGAACGTCCCGATGCGCGCCGGCCAGTCCTCGCCCAACGCGAGCAGCGCCAGGAACAGCACGGAAGCCAGCATGGCGAACGCCGACACCGGCACCGTGGGATAGCGTTGCAGGTAAGGCCGGTACAGCACGCTGCATAGCGCCCCGGTGCAGGCCGCGGCGGCCACCGCGAGCTCGCCCCACCAATGGGCGGCCTGGGCCGCTCCGAGCTTGGGCGCCAGCGCCAGGGCCACGCCGGCGATCGAGATCAGCACGCCCGACACCAGGGAGAGCGTGATGCGCTCGCGGCCCAATGCGGCGGACAACAGCAGCGTGAGCAGCGGAAACAGGCTGAAGATCAACGCCGCCTGCGCCGCCCCTAGGCGCTGCAAGCCGTAGTTGAGCAAGGCGATCAGCACGCCGAACTGGACGATGCCGAGCGCGGCCATCGCCGCCAGGT
>DATMBW010000522.1:0-8572 GCA_035559095.1 Ramlibacter sp. | reverse complement strand
CGCCTTCCGGCGAGGAAGAAGTGCCCTGGGGCTGGCCGACCAGTGGGGGCGCCATCGTGGTGGCCGCGTTCGACGAACAAAAGAACAAGGGGCTGGACATTGCGGGCAAGCCCGGCGATCCGGTGCTGGCCTCAGCCGATGGGCGGGTGGTCTATGCGGGCGCGGGACTGCGCGGCTACGGCAACCTGATCATCCTGAAGCACAACAACACCTACCTGTCTGCATACGCGCATAACCAGACGCTGCTGGTCAAGGAAGACCAGACAGTGCGAAAGGGGCAGAAAATCGCGGAAATGGGCAGCAGCGACTCGGATCGCGTCAAACTGCATTTCGAGATCCGGCGGCAAGGCAAGCCCGTCGACCCGGCCAGGTACCTGCCCCAGAGGTGAGCATGAAAAAACGCAACGGATACGGGCAGCCTGTGATTCCGGGTGCGGGTGTGGACGGCGCGGCGAAGTCGCCGATACCGCTGGCGGACGGGCCCGCCGGCAGCGAGCCTGTGGAAGACGTGAACCCGAGGGACATTCCGGCCGAGATCGCCGGTGAGTCCAGCGACACCTTGACGCTCTACTTGCGCGAGGTCAGACGCACCGAGCTGTTCACCGCGGAAGAGGAGTTCGCAACCGCCACGCGGGCGCGCGGCGGCGACTTCGGCGCGCGCCAATCCATGATCGAGCACAACCTGCGCCTGGTCGTGAGCATCGCCAAGGGCTACCTGGGCCGCGGGGTGCCGCTGTCGGACCTGATCGAGGAAGGCAATCTCGGCCTGATGCATGCCATCGACAAGTTCGAACCCGAGCGCGGGTTCCGCTTTTCCACCTATGCGACCTGGTGGATCAGGCAGTCGGTCGAGCGGGCGGTGATGAACCAGGGCCGGGTCATCCGCTTGCCCGTGCATGTGGTGCGCGAGCTGCAGCAGGTGCTCCGCGCTCGCCGGACGCTGGAGAACGACGCGTCCTTCGCGGCCGGCCGGGCCGGCTTCGAAGGCGAGGGCGTGCGTGTGGAAGACGTGGCCGCCCTGCTGGGCCGGGACGTGCAGGAGGTTGCTGAACTCCTGGCCATGGCGGAGGCGCCCAAGTCGCTGGACGCGGCAATGGACCGCACGGACGATGAGCACACGCTGGGCGAATCGATGGCCGACGAGCTGGCGGTGGATCCTACCGGCGTCACGCAGAACCACGAGGTCGAGCGGCTGTTGAACAACTGGATCGACGCGCTTTCCCACCGCGAGAAAGAAGTGCTGGAGGGCCGCTTCGGCCTGCATGACCGCGAGCCCGAGACGCTGGAGGTCCTGAGCGACCGCCTGGGCCTCACGCGCGAGCGCGTGCGCCAGATCCAGAACGAGGCGCTGCTCAAGCTAAAGCGCCACATGGTTCGCAACGGGATCAGCAAGGAATCGCTGTTCTGAGCACGACTGCGCTGCACGCTGTTCCACGCGGTCCGGTACCCCTGCGGACCTGAAGGAATTTGCTCCCTCCCCATCAGGGGGAGGGCCGGGGAGGGGGTTTCCTCAGACGGCCGAAGGCCAGCTCATGGAAGCGACTGGTACAGTCGCTTCCATGAGCTGGCCGGTTCTTGTCTTCGACATCGAGTCCATTCCTGATATCGCGGGCCTGCGCGCGCTGCGCTCCAGCCCGGCGGACAGCACCGACGAGCAGGTCTATTCCGGGTGGTGCCGGGAGCGCCAGGACATGGGCCAGGGCGACTTCATGCCGCTATACCTGCAGCGGGTGCTGGTGATCAGTTGCGTATTCCGCAACGCCGAGGGACTGCGGGTGCATTCCTTCGTGGACCGCGACAATGCCAGCGAAGGCAAAGTCATCCAGACGTTCTTCAACACGCTCGAAAAGCACGTGCCTCAACTGGTGAGCTGGAACGGCGGCGGCTTCGACCTGCCGGTGCTGCACTACCGCGGGCTGCGCCATGGCGTGGTCGCCGACAGGTACTGGTGCATGGGGGAGGAAGGCGGCGGCGACGCGCGCGAGTTCAAGTGGAACAACTACATCAGCCGCTACCACATGCGCCACCTGGACCTGATGGACTTGCTGGCGTTGTACCAGCCGAAGAACAATGCACCGCTCGACGCCATGGCCAAGCTCTGTGGTTTCCCGGGCAAGCTCGGCATGGACGGTTCGCAGGTCTACCCGGCGTTTCTCGAAGGCAAGCTCGAAGATATCCGGCGCTATTGCGAGACGGACGTGATGAACACCTATCTGCTCTACTGCAGGTTCCAGAAGATGCGCGGCGGCTTGACCGAAGCCGAGTACGAGCAGGAGATCGCCATGGTCAAGTCGACGCTGGGCAATCTGGCGCCGCTGGAGCCGCACTGGCGGGAATACCTCGCCGCCTGGGTTTGACGGGTCGTCAGGCCGCGCCTGCGCCGCCGCCTTGCAGCAGTTCGTCGTAGCCCATGCCCTTGAATTCCAGCAGGTCCAAGCCATGGCCGAAGGGGTCCGCCAGATTGGCCATCCGGCCCCAGCGCCGCTCCTGGATGGGCCGCTCGAGCACCGCACCCAGGCTCACCAGCCTGGCCACGGACGCTTCGATTTCATCCACCACGAAGTCCAGGTGGACCGGCGTCCAGTGCCGCGCATAGTTGCGGGGCTGGAGCGTGCCCCCGGCCACGGGAGCCGATCCTGCGGCATTGGCCAGCAAATCGATCGTACTGCCCGCACCGAGCAGCTCGACCCAGTCGCGGTCCAGGCGCCGGCCCGGACGCAACCCGAGCCCCTGGGTGAAGAAGTCAATGCCGCGCTGCAGGTCATCGACGTCGATGCAGATACGAATTTCCATGGCTTCCCCCTGGCTTTCCGCAAACAGTATGCCCCTGAGACAATCGGCGCATGACAGCAGAGATTGAGAAAAAAGCGCCCGTGCCGGAAGGGCCGCTGGAAGTGGACGCGCTCGACGGCGAGGCGCGCGGTGTGGCTCGCCGGTCCGACGGCAAGGTGGTGTTCATCGAAGGCGCGCTGCCGTTCGAGCAGGTGAGGGCGACCGTGCACCGCAGGAAGAACAATTGGGAGCAGGCGTCGCTCGACGCGATTCTCCGTGAATCGTCCCAGCGTGTGCGGCCTCGCTGCCCCCATTTCGGCCTGCACGAGGGCGCGTGCGGGGGCTGCAAGATGCAGCACCTGCACGTGGGCGCCCAGGTCGCGATGAAGCAGCGGGTGCTGGAGGACAACCTGTGGCACCTGGCCAAGGTCAGGGCCGATATGGTGCTGCGGCCCATCGAGGGGCCGACCTGGGGCTACCGCTGGCGGGCACGCTTTTCGGTGCGCCACGTGCGCAAGAAGGGCACGGTGCTGGTGGGCTTTCACGAGCGCAAGAGCCGCTATGTCGCCGACATTCGCGAGTGCCATGTGGTGCCGCCGCACGTCAGCAGCCTGCTGCTTCCGCTGCGCGAACTCATCGGCGCGATGGATGCGATCGAAACCTGCCCGCAGATCGAGCTGGCATGCGGTGACGACGTGACCGCATTGGTGCTGCGCCACCTCGAACCGCTCAGCCCCGGGGATCTGGCCAGGCTGCGCGATTTCGCGTCGGCCCATCCGGGTGTGCAGTGGTGGGTGCAGCCCAAGGGGCCGGATACGGTCCGCCTGCTGGACGACCCTGCGGCAGGCTCGGGGCCGGCGGCGGAATTGGCTTATGCGATCCCCGAGTTCGGTATCACCATGCCCTTCAAGCCGACCGACTTCACCCAGGTCAACCCGCACGTCAACCGCGTGCTGGTGTCGCGCGCGCTGCGGCTGCTCGATGCACAAGGCGACGAGCGGGTGATCGACTGGTTCTGCGGCCTGGGCAATTTCACCCTGCCGATCGCGACCCGGGCGCGCGAGGTCCTGGGCATCGAAGGCAGTGAAGCGCTCGTGGCCCGCGCGCGCGAAAACTATGAGCGCAACAAGGCGGCGGGGCGGGTCCAGCCGCTGGCCAGGACCGAGTTCGCGGCCCGCAATCTGTTCGACATCACGTCCGCGCAACTGGTTGCCCACGGCACCGCGCAGCGTTGGCTGGTCGACCCGCCGCGGGAGGGCGCGTTCGCGCTGGCCAAGGCGATGGCGGACCTGCACCAGCAGCCCGGGCTGCGGTCCGGCTGGGCGCCGCCGCGACGCATCGTGTACGTGAGCTGCAACCCGGCCACGCTCGCGCGCGACGCGGGCTTGCTGGTCCATCAGGCGGGCTACAGATGCACGGCCGCCGGAGTGGTGAACATGTTCCCGCACACGGCGCATGTCGAATCGATCGCGGTATTTGACCTGTAAAAAAGGACAAGGGGGCCACGCCCCCTTGTCCCTGCCTTGAGCGTAGCGGGGCTTCTCGTCTATTCGTCGCCGCTCGTCAGGCCCAGCAGGACCAGCAGGCTCTGGAACACGTTGAAGATGTCCAGGTAGAGGGCCAGCGTGGCGCTGATGTAGTTGGTTTCGCCGCCGTCGACGATGCGCTTCAGGTCGTACAGCATGTACGCACTGAAAATGCCGATGGCCATCACGCTGATCACCAGCATGCCGGTCGTCGAGCCGACGAAGACGTTGATGATGGCGCCGATCATGATGGCCAGGGCGCCGACGAACAGGAACTTGCCCATGCCCGACAGGTCGCGCTTGATCACGCTGGACAAGGTAGCCATGACGAAGAACACGCCCGCCGTGCCGCCGAATGCGGTCATGATCAGGCTGGCGCCGTTGCCAAGGCCCAGCACGGCCGCGATTAGGCGCGACAGCATCAGGCCCATGAAGAACGTGAACCCCAGCAACACCGGCACGCCGGCGGCGGAATTCTTGGTTTTCTCGATGGCGAACATGAATCCAAACGCGCCGCCCAGGAATACCATCAGCCCGATGCCACCGCCCAGTCCGCGCGTGATGCCGGTGGCGACGCCCAGCCAGGCGCCGAGCACCGTGGGCAACAGGCTCAAGGCCAGCAGCCAGTACGTATTGCGCAACACCTTGTTGCGCTGCTGCGCTGACTCCGCATAGCCGTAGTCGATCGTTCGGACTTGCTCATTCATAGCCAACTCTCCTTTGCCGTTTGCCGGTTAGATGGGCGCATTCTAGGTTGGTTCAAGCACCGGGTGTCGCGACGTGCGGATTTTCGCCCCCGGCAGGCACCCGTTATGCTTGATGCCTTCCCCTCCAGCACCCCGAATGCCATGATCAACAAGACTGCTCTCGAACTGGCCGACGTCAAGGCGATCGCCGCGGCGGCCGAAGCCGAGGCCCTGAAGCACCACTGGGCTGTCAGCATCGCCATCGTCGACGACGGTGGCCACCTGCTCTGGCTGCAGCGGCTGGATGGCGCGGCCCCGATCTCCGCGCACATCGCGCCGGCCAAGGCGAATACAGCCGCGCTGGGCCGGCGTGAAAGCAAGGTCTACGAGGAAATGATCAATGGCGGCCGGGTATCCTTCCTGAGCGCACCGGACCTGAAAGGCCTGCTGGAAGGCGGGGTTCCAATCCTCAAGGACGGCCAGTGCCTGGGCGCAGTGGGCGTGAGCGGCGTCAAGTCCGCCGAAGACGCGCAGATCGCCCGCGCCGGCATCGCGGCGTTGGGCCTCTAGGCCGGCCGGCTTCACTGGGCCTGAACCGGCCTTGGGTCGGTAATGAAACCAATCTTGCGCAAACCCGATTGCTGGGCCAGGGCCATGACCTGGGCTACGCGTTCGTACCTCACATCCTTGTCGCCGCGGATGTGCAGCTCGGGCTGTGGTTGCCGCGCCGCTTCGGACTTGAGCATGCGGGCCAGATCGCGGTCGTCGACCCGGCCCTCGTTCCAGTAGTAAATCCCTTGCGCGTCGACCGACACACGCACGGTCTGCGGTTTGGCGTCCTGCGGCTCGCTGGCGGCGCGCGGCAGGTCGATGTTGACAGAGTGCTTCATGACGGGCACCGTGATGATGAAAATGATCAGCAGGACCAGCATGATGTCCACCAGCGGGGTCATGTTGATTTCGTTCATGACGTCGTCGGTTTCGTCTTGGGTACCGAAAGCCATGATCAGCTCCTCGTCTTCATCGGGACGACCTTGGGATCGGCGCCGCTCGAAACCCGGGCCCCGGTCACGAAGTACGCATGCAGGTCGTGCGAGAAACGGTTGAGCTTGTTCAGCACGGCCTTGTTGCCGCGCACCAGGGCGTTGTAGCCCAGCACGGCCGGTATCGCCACGGCCAGGCCGAGCGCCGTCATGATCAGCGCCTCCCCGATCGGCCCAGCCACCTTGTCGATGGTGGCCTGCCCTGCGGCGCTGATCGACATCAGGGCGTGGTAGATGCCCCACACGGTGCCGAACAGGCCGACGAAGGGAGCCGTCGAGCCGACCGATGCCAGGACTGCCAGCCCGGACTGCAGCCGGGAGGTCGATTCGTCGATGGAGTTGCGCAATGACCGGGTGAGCCATTCGCTGACGTCCAGCGAATCGTGCAGTTGCGGCTGGGCGTGGTGGTGGGCGGTGGCCTCGCGGCCCTCCAGCGCGAGAGCGCGAAAAGGATTGTCCGGGTCGGGGCCGAGTTTGGCCAGGCCGTCCGCGAAATCCGCGGCGTGCCAGAAGCTCTCGGTCATCCTGGACTGCATCGCATACTTGCGCAGGTCGAGTGCCTTGACGATGATCACCACCCAGCTCGACAGCGACATCACCAGCAGCAGCAGAGCCACCCCTTTTGTGATGAGGTCGCCCTGGTTCCAGAGGTTGAGCAGGCCGAAATGCGTCTCCATGTTTTAGTGGCTCCAATAGGGATCATTCAAGAACGAAGTTGACGGGCGCTTCGTACCACATGGCCTGCGGCACGCCGCCGACCTTGCCCGGAACGTAGCGGCACTTCAGCACGTATTCGACGGCCGCGCTGTCCAGCCGGTCATAGCCGCTGGAGCGTTTCAGTTCAGCCTGGCGCGGCTTGCCGTCGGCACCGATGAGCACGCGCACCAAGACCTTGCCCTGCTCACCGAGGCGCTTGCTGATGGGCGGGTAAACGGGGTCGGGATTTTGCAGGTAACTCGCGTCGGAAGAGGGGAGTTCCACTCGTGCCGGTGCCCTGGGGGGCGGGGGCGCCGGTTCCGGCGTCACCGGGGCGGTCATGGGTGGCGCGGGCGGCTGAGGCGTCGCGAGGCCCGTGGGCGCGTTCGGCGCTGGGGCTGGGTCGGGGATGGCCACCGGCTGGGGCGCTGGCGGTAGCACGCGCTCAACTTTCTTGACGGCTGGGATCTTCGCTGGTTGCGGGGGTTGAGGCGCCGGCGGCGTCGGCGGCTCGGCTTTGGGCGCCGGCGGCGTGACCATCTCGCTCAGAATGGCCACCGGAATCACGATTTCCACCGCGCGGCGCAACAAGCCCGCCTGCAGCGCCCAGAGTGCTGCGATATGGAAGAGCACCACACTGCCTGCAATGGCGATATTGCGGTTGAGCTTGCGCACGACGGGAAAGGCGGAATGGGACAAACCCATAGTGTAGGAGGCCGGCAACCGGCGTCCTGGCGCGGCGCGCCAGTCGCGCAAGATTCGCCGGGCCAGGCCCGGCACCAGGATCAGGCTTGTGCCGGTGATTGCTGCCAGCCGCGCGTCCTGCTTTCCCCATTCGGGGTCAATTGCAAGGCCGCAACGGGTTGGCAAGCGCTGCATTGGGCCACGATCTCGCGCACGCTGCACTCGCACTGGCCGCATTGCGTCGCAACGCCCAGCTCGAGCTGGATGTCGTCGAAGTCCATGCCGGCGCGGGCATGGCGAGCAATCTCGCGGTCGGAGACACGGCGGCAAACGCAGGTGATCATGGCGGCGGAGACTCTGGCTGGGGATCGGTTGCCCCATTATAAATACGAATAGCTCGTATTTGCAATAGCCTCGTGGAATGTGGCAGTTTGGGCTGCCCGCCGCTTGCCTGCGGGTCGCAAGCCGGCCGCTAACTGGCTTCGCTCATCTGTGACTGCAGGTAATTCTGCACGCCCACCTTGGCCAGCACGTCGAGCTGGGTTTCCAGGAAGTCGATGTGTTCCTCGGTGTCCTCGAGGATGTCTTCGAGGATTTCGCGCGAGACGTAGTCGCGCACGGCCTCGCAATGGGCGACGCCATCCTTGATCGTGGCCTGCGCGCCGCGCTCGAGGCGCAAGTCGCTGTCGAGGATTTCCGGCACGCTCTCGCCGACCATCAACTTGCCCAGGTCCTGCAGATTGGGCAGGCCTTCGAGTACCAGGATGCGCTCCATCAGCCGGTCCGCATGTTTCATCTCGCCAATGGATTCTTCATGTTCCTTCTTGGCCAGTTTGCCGAAGCCCCAGTGTTTGAGCATGCGGTAATGCAGGAAGTACTGGTTGATGGCAGTGAGTTCGTTTTTTAGCTGCGCCTGCAGGTGCTGAATGACTTGTGGATCGCCTTGCATGAAAGAACTCCTGTTGGTCTTGTCCAGCGATTGTGGCGGAATTTTCCGCTGCGCGTGAAGCGTTACAGCGCCTCTGCCGCGCTGCGGATCAGGTCTTCTTAAAGCGCGCGGCGCAGCCTCGGCGCCGTCGCCCGCGGCGATGATGATCGTCCAGGCTGCGCTTTCAGCTCGGTGTCGAGCATCGGGCTCAGCGACTCAGATCTTCCCGACGAGTTC
>DATMBW010000521.1:0-9766 GCA_035559095.1 Ramlibacter sp. | reverse complement strand
TCGAGCAAGTACCATGCGCACGACGAAAAGGGCGAGTACCACACGGGCGACGTGATCGAGATCACCGAGAGCCGGCCGATCTCCAAGACCAAGAACTGGGTCGCGACCCGGCTGGTCGAAAAGGCCGCCGAAGTCTGACCCCGGCTCTGCAGGCAATTGCAAAACGACCCACAATGTGGGTCGTTTTGTTTTTCCGGGAGCTCAAATGATCAAGGTTGGTGATTCACTGCCGTCGGTGACGCTGCAGGAATATTCCGAAGTCGAGGGCGAAGGCTGCAGCATCGGGCCGAATCCGGTCAAGGTGGGGCAGGCCAGCGCCGGCAAGACCATCGCGCTGTTCGGACTGCCGGGCGCGTTCACGCCCACCTGCTCGGCCAAGCATGTGCCTGGCTACGTGCAACAGGCCGACGAGTTCAGGAAGGCAGGCGTGGATGAGATCTGGTGCGTGAGCGTCAACGACGCTTACGTGATGGGCGCCTGGGCGCGTGACCAGAAGACCGACGGCAAGGTGCGCATGCTGGGGGACGGCAACGCCGAGTTCGCCAAGTCCACCGGCCTGAGCCTGGATCGCACGGCGGTTGGAATGGGCATTCGCAGCGCGCGCTATTCGATGCTTGTCAGGGACGGCAAGGTCGCGGCGCTGAATGTCGAGGCGCCAGGCAAGTTCGAGGTGAGCGACGCAGCCACGCTGCTGGCGCAGGTGAAGGCAGGTTGAGCGTTCGGCGTTCAGCGTTCAGCGGGCAGGGGAAGCTGGGCGCTCAACGCTCAACGCCCAACGCCCAACGCTTAGCGCCTAGCGCCTAGCGCCTAAGAGAGTTCCGCCTTCAAATAGTGCGCGCCCGGGATCGGGTTGTGATAGTACGGCGGGATCTCCTCGAAGCCCAGGTCCCCATAGAGTGCGCGGGCGGCCTCCATGTCGTCGAGCGTGTCCAGCAGGACACATTCGTAGCCGCCTTGCCGGGCGGCATCCAGCGCGGCTTCGGCCAGCTGCCGCCCCAGGCCGAAGCCGCGAAAGGCCTTGCGCACGTACAGCCGCTTCATCTCGGCGGCGTTGGGATAGTCGGCGGTGTCCAGCGGGCGAAGCGCACAACAACCCGCGGCTTCCCCATCGACCGTCGCCAGCAGCAATGCGCCGCGCGGCGCGGCATAGTCGCCCGGCAGGCCGGCCAGTTCCTCGTCGAACTGCTGGAAGCAAAGGTCCACGCCCAGTCCCTGGGCATATTCCTGGAACAGGTCGCGGATCGCATCGAGCTCACTCGGCGTGGAAGGCTCGATCAGGCACAGTTGCGGCGTCACGGCCGTTTTCATCGTGGGTCAAAAAAGGGGCATCCGAAGTTTAGCGTCGACCGGGGCAGGGCCGCCAACTCGGTAATTTCCCTTGAGTCGCGAGTCAAGGCAGAACTTTCGAATGGGCTTTGGGTCACTCGCTGATCAGAGCCAGCCGGGTTGAAGCTCGGCAGCTGGGGTCGAAAAACAATAGCCAACGTCCCGCCATGGAACAGCTGATCACCCATCCTGCGGTCCAGGCCGTCGTGCTGCCGTTCGCCGTGGCCCTTCTGGCGGCAGCGGCCCTGCGCCATACGCGTCACCTGGGCTTGTCCATCGCCGCCGGCTTTCTGTGCGCGGTCGCGCTCACCATGGGCTTCGGATTCCAACCGCTGACGTCGGGGAGGAAACTCGTCTGGGTCGGCGTCGCTGTCGCGGCTGCGGCCGTTGTCCTCGAGGCCACCACCAGCCATCCGCGCTGGGCGCAGCGCCTTGCCATCGCCGCAGGGGTGGCCATCGCCGTGCTGTGGGTGCTGCAGCGCCTTCTCCTGCAGCGCGATGCCGGCGCTGCATTGCTCGCCGGGGCGGGCGCCGTGGCCTATTGCCTGGCGCTGCTGGTCTCGGGCGAGCGGGTCAGCGCGGACCCGGTACGGGCGGCCGCCATGACATTGGTCTTGGGGTGGGCTTCCGGGGCCTTGGCCCTGTTCGGTGCATCCGCCCAATTGGCGCAGCTGGGCATTGCCCTGGGCGCGGGCGCCGGCGCGGTGCTGCTGCTACAGGTGTTGGCTGGCGCCAGCGCGCCGGTTGGCTGGACGCTGGCTCTTGCGGCGCTGGTTATCGCGGGATTGGTGGGGCTGCTGGCCGTCTTCACCGGATCGCTGCCGTGGTACTGCCTGTTGCCGCTGCCCCTGGTGGCATGGTTCGCCAAGCTGGTGCCCGCCGACACGCGGCCGGTCTGGCAAAGGGCTGGGTTGGCCGTGTTGTCCGCCTTGGTGCCCGCTGTGATCGCTGTGGTGCTTGCCCGGTACACGGCCGGTGAGGCGGCTGCGTGAGGTTCGTTCAATGGTTGAACCCCCAAGGAGAGTGATCATGATCCGTCCTTCCGCCGCTGTTCTGGCCGCCCTCCTGCCGCTTGGCGCGCTGGCGGCTCCGCAGACCTATGTCATCGATCCGGTCCACTCGTTCCCCAACTTCAGGATCAACCACCTGGGCATGGCGACCATCCACGGCCGCTTCGATCGGATGAGCGGCAAGATCGTGCTGGACACCGCAGCCAGGACGGGAAGCCTGGACGTGAAAATCGAGACCGCTTCGGTCAACACCGGCGACCCCAGGCACGAGCCCGGCAGCACGGCAGCCAGGATGCATGGCCCGCGCGCGCGCGACGAACATCTGCGCACGGCGGATTTCTTCAACAGCGCCGAGTTTCCGGAGATGAGCTACAAGTCGACGAAGCTCAATTTCAACGGCGAAGTGCTCGAGAGCATCGAAGGCAACCTGACCCTGCTGGGGGTGACCAAGCCCGTGAAGCTCACGGTCACCGCCTTCAAGTGCGGGCCCCATGCGTTCACCAAGAAGCCCATGTGCGGCGCCGACGCCGAGGGCAGCCTCAAGCGCACCGACTTCGGCATGAAGTTCGGCGTCCCCGCCATCTCCGACGAGGTCAAGCTGACGATCGGCATCGAAGCCTATCCGGAGTGACGCCGGATTCGCCCGAAGTCAGATCACCCCGTCCTTCTTCAGCTGCGACAAACGATCGCCGGAGTAATCGAGCAGTTCGCGCAGCACCTCGTCGGTGTGCTGGCCCAACCCGGGCGGCGGCAGGTGCTGGCGAACCGGCGTGACGCTCAGCTTGATGGGGCTGGACACCAGGCGCAGCGCCGGCTGCAGCGGGTGCCGCCACTGCGTGACCATCCCGCGCTCGTTCACCTGCGGATCGGCGAACACTTCGGCCAGGTTGTTGATCGCGCCGCATGGCACCTTCGCCGCTTCCAGCGCGTCGAGCCAGTCGCGCTTGCCGCGGCTTTTCATGATCGGTTCCAGCATGGGCACCAGCACGGCGCGGTTGCGCACACGGTCCTGGTTCTTGGCGAAGCGCGGATCCGCCGCAAGGTCCGGTCGGCCGGCGATCTCGCAGAACCGCGCATACTGGCTGTCGTTGCCGACGGCCAGGATCAGGTGGTCCTTGCTCCCGCCGGCTGCGGGCGCCACCTCGAAGACCTGATAGGGGACGATGTTCTGGTGCGCGTTGCCGGCGCGGCCGGGAACTTGGCCGCTGACCAGGTAATTGGCGCCCAGGTTGGCCAGCATCGCCACCTGCGTGTCCAGCAACGCCATGTCGACGTATTGGCCCTCGCCGGTGCGCTCCGCATGCCGCAGCGCCGCGAGTATGGCCACGGTGGCGTACATGCCCGTGAACAGGTCGGCCACCGCCACGCCGACCTTCTGTGGTCCGGCGGCCGCCACGCGGCCCTGCGCATCCACCAGTCCGTCCCTTTCGCCAGTCACGCTCATGAGCCCGCCCATGCCCTGGATGGCGTAGTCGTAGCCCGCGCGTTCCTGATACGGGCCAGTCTGGCCGAAGCCGGTCACGCTGCAATAGACCAGCCGGGGGTTCAGGGTTTTCAGGGTGGCATAGTCCAGGCCGTACCGGGCCATGTCTCCCACCTTGAAGTTTTCGACGAACACGTCGCAGAGCCGCACCAGCTCGCGCACCAGGGCCTGGCCGTCCGGGTGTGCGAGATCGCAGGTAACCGAGCGCTTGTTGCGATTGGTCGACAGGTAGTACGCGGCCTCGGCGGTATCGTGCCCCGCCTGGTCCTTCAGGAATGGCGGGCCCCAGCCGCGTGTGTCGTCGCCATTGCCGGGCCGCTCGATCTTGATCACGTCGGCGCCCAGGTCCGCCAGCGTTTGCGTGCACCACGGCCCGGCGAGCACCCGGGACAGGTCCAGAACGCGTATTCCATCTAGTGAAGTCATGTCAGCCGCATTGTCGCGTTAAAAGGGCGGCAAAACGGATAATAGGCTGATGCTTCGATCTTCCCCCGCCGCGTTCCGGCCACGCAAGACCAGGTCGGCCGACCGGCTTGCGCCGCGGCCCAGGCAGAAATGACCCTGCTTGCCCGCCGCACTGCCGTGGTGGTGTTCCTAGCCTTCGCATTTGCTTATTTCTTTTCGGCTCTGGTGCGCGCCATCACCGCCACGCTCGCACCCACGCTGACGCGGGAACTGGCGCTCAACGCGCGCGAGCTGGGCCTGCTGGCCGGCGGCTACTTCTTCGGCTTCGCCGCGACCCAGCTGCCGCTGGGCGCCTTGCTGGACCGCCATGGGCCCAAGCGCGTCGTCCTGAGTTTCCTGCTGCTGGCCGTCGCGGGCTGCGTGGCTTTCTCGCTGGCGACCAGCTTCGCCGGATTGCTGGCCGCACGCGTGCTCTGCGGCGTGGGTGTGAGCGCCTGCCTGATGGCGCCGCTCACGGGATTTCGGCACTGGTTCACGCCCACCGCCCAACTGCGCGCCAATTCCTGGATGCTGATGACGGGTTCCTTCGGCATGGTCGCCTCCACGCTGCCGGTGCAATGGCTGATGCCCGTGATCGGCTGGCGGCCGCTGTTCCTGGGGCTTGCGATGGCGGTGGCGGTGGCGATGGCGGCACTTGCCTGGAAGGTACCGCGCTGGGACGCCCCGCCGCCGGCAGCCGGCGCCGGGCCCGGCAGCTATGCGCAGGTCTGGCGCGATCCCTACTTCCGCCGCATGAGCGGCATCGCCTTTTGCAACTACGGCGGCATGATCGCGATGCAGACCTTGTGGGCCGGTCCGTGGCTCGTGCGAGTGGCCGGCTATGCGCCACTGGAAGCGGCCACCGGCCTGTTCGCCATCAACCTGAGCATGCTGGCGACCTTCTGGAGTTGGGGGATGGTCAGCCCCTGGCTGGCGCGCCGGGGCCTCACCGCCGACCGCCTGATCGCCTGGGGCCTGCCCCTCAGTCTCGTGGCGCTTGCTACAATAATCATAGCGGGACCGGCGGCGGGCGCCGCGGCGTGGGCGTTTTTTTGCATGAGTTGCACATTCATATCGCTGGCCCAGCCGTCAGTCGGGATGGCGTTCCCAGCCGCGCTGGCCGGGCGAGCCTTGTCGGCCTACAACCTCGTGATCTTTGCCGGCATCTTCGCGCTGCAATGGGGGATCGGCCTTCTCATCGACGGATTCAGCGCGGTGGGGCTGGACGATGTGGCCTCTTTCCGGCTTGCGATGGCTGTGTTCCTTGCCTGCAGCGTTATGTCCTACGGGTACTTCATGCTTGCAAAGGATAATTCCCGGCAATGAACGCGATTTTGATCATCGCCCATGCCCCGCTGGCCCACGCGCTGAGGCAGTGCGCGCTGCATGTCTTTCCCGACTGCGGCGCCGCACTCGCGGCGATCGACGTCCAGCCCAACCTGCCGCCCGAGGAAACGCTGGCCACCGCGCGCATCGCCATGGAACAACTCTGCCGGGCGCGCGAGATCAAGGGTGTGCTGGTGCTCACCGACATCTTCGGTGCAACCCCCAGCAACGTCGCCCAGAAGCTGGTGGACGGCGTCAAATCACGCCTGATCACCGGCGTGAATCTTCCCATGCTGCTGCGAAGCGTGAGCTATCGCAACGAACCGCTGGAAGCCCTGGTGTCGCGCGCCGTAGTCGGCGGGACCCAGGGCGTGATGCAAGTGGCAATCACCGCGCCGCAAAACCAGGCGCGACGAAACCATGATCAGGACAACTACGACGATCAATAACAAGCTCGGCCTGCACGCCCGGGCATCTGCCAAGCTGACGAAGCTGGCAGGCGGCTATCCCTGCGACATATGGCTCAGCCGGGGCGACCGGCGCGTCAATGCCAAGAGCATCATGGGCGTGATGATGTTGGCGGCCGGCATCGGCAGCGAGGTGGTCGTCGAGACCAGCGGCGAACACGAGCAGGACGCGATGGCGGCCCTGCTGGCGCTGATCGCGGATAAGTTTGGGGAGGGCGAATGAAAACGCGAAGGGCGGGATTGCGCGAGCCGTCGGCCAGCGTAGCCGAGCCAGGGGAGCGCAATCACGGGCGCGTTTGCGCTGTGCACGTACCGAGGCGCGACGCTCCAGCGCGCCCCCGCGAGCGGGGTCGACCAGAGTTTTCATTCCCACGCGTGCCGGGCTCGATGCCCGACGGAAATCCGGCGTAGCGTGATAGGGTTCATTTCATGACCTTTTCCATCCACGGTCTCCCAGTCGCCCGCGGCATCGCCATCGGACGTGCGGTGCTGATGGCCTCCAGCCGGGTCGACGTGGCGCATTACTTCATCGAGTCCCGGCAGGTCGAGGATGAGGTCGCGCGCGTGCGCGCCGGGCGCAACGCCGTGGTCGACGAAATCCATCGGCTGCAGCAGACGATCGCGCTCATGGGCCCGAAGGAAGCGCCGCACGAGCTCACAGCCCTGCTCGACGTGCACCTCATGCTGCTGCAGGACGAGGAACTGATCAGCGGCGTCAAGCACTGGATCAGCGACCGCCTGTACAACGCCGAGTGGGCTTTGACCACGCAGCTCGAGGTCCTTTCGCGCCAGTTCGACGACATGGAGGACGACTACCTGCGCGGGCGCAAGGCCGACCTCGAGCAGGTGGCCGAACGCATCCTTCGCTACATGAAGGGCCCTCCCACGCAGGGCGCGGCGCCGCCGCCGGCACGCCGCAAGACCCAGCAGGATCTGCTGCTGGACGACAGTGTGGACGTGCCGCTGGTGATCGTCGCGCACGACCTGTCGCCGGCGGACATGCTGCAGTTCAAGCAGAGCGTCTTTGCCGGTTTCGTCACCGACGTCGGCGGCAGGAACTCGCACACGGCCATCGTCGCGCGCAGCATGGACATCCCGGCCGTGGTCGGCGCGCGCAGCGCCAGCCAGCTGGTGCGCCAGGACGACTGGGTCATCATCGACGGCGACGCCGGCGTGATGATCGTTGATCCTTCGCCGATCATCCTGGCCGAATATGGCTTCAAGCAGCGCCAGGGCGAGCTCGAGCGCGGCCGGCTCTGGCGGCTTCGCCACACGCCGGCCGTGACGCTGGATGGCCAGAAGGTAGAGTTGCTGGCCAACATCGAAATGCCCGAGGACGCGCCCGCGGCGCTGAAGGCCGGTGCGGTCGGCGTCGGCCTGTTCCGCAGCGAGTTCCTGTTCATGGGCCGCCGCGGCAACCTGCCGGGCGAGGAGGAGCAGTACCGCGCGTACCGCCGCGCCGTCGAGGGCATGGAGGGGCTGCCGGTCACCATCCGCACCGTGGACGTGGGCGCCGACAAGCCGCTGGACGATTCGATGCGCGACGAGGCCCACCTCAATCCGGCCCTGGGCCTGCGGGCGATTCGGTGGAGCCTGGCCGACCCGGCCATGTTCCTCACGCAGCTGCGCGCGATCCTGCGGGCCGCGGCCCATGGCCAGGTCAACATGTTGATCCCCATGTTGTCGCATCCGGGCGAGATTCGCCAGACCGTCTCATTGATCGACTTCGCCCGGGCCGAGCTGGACAACCGCGGCGTGGCTTACGGCCCCATCAAGCTCGGCGCCATGATCGAGATTCCGGCGGCGGCGCTGACCTTGAAGATCTTCCTGAAATATTTCGATTTCCTGTCCGTGGGCACCAACGACCTGATCCAGTACACACTGGCCATCGACCGCGCGGACGAGTCGGTCGCGCACCTCTATGACCCACTGCATCCGGCCGTGCTGCGCCTGATGGCCGAGACGATCGCCGAGTGCAACAAGCAAGGCAAGGGGGTCAGCGTCTGCGGCGAAATGGCCGGCGACGTGAGTTTCACGCGTTTGCTGCTGGGCCTGGGCTTGCGCAGCTTTTCCATGCACCCGGCACAGATTCTCGCCGTCAAGCAGGAGGTGCTGAGGGCCGATGCGTCGCGGCTGGTGGCGTGGGCGCAGCAGGTGCTCGAAGCGGAGGATCCGGCGCAAGCCATGTTGCAGTAAGCGTGCAACGCCGCTACTATTGGATACAAATGTATCTGGAGAAGCGGGGCGCCAATGAAATATGTCCGGTCCGGCGGTCGCCGCCACTTCGCGTGGCCGATCGGCATCCTTGTCGGATTGCTGTTGATGGCGGCAGCGTCCGTGCGGGCCGGCTCGGTAGTGGCAGCGCGCGGCGAGGTGTGGGTCGAACGCGGGCAGCAGATCGTGCCCCTGCGACCGGGGGCAGCGCTTCAAGCCGCGGACAAGCTCGTTACCGGCCCGGGCGCCGAGGTCCTGGTGCGCTTCGAGGACGATGCGCGCATGCTTGTGCGCTCCGATTCCACGCTGGATCTGCGCCAACTGCTGCGCAAGGACGAGATTCGGCAGCAGATCATCAATATCGTGAAGGGCGGGCTGCGCTATCTCTCGAGCGTGACCACAGTCAGGCAGCAGGTCAGCTTCACCTCGGTCCACGCCACCATCGGAATCCGGGGAACGGATATTGAAATTGCGCTGGACGAAACCCGGGCCAACGCGAAGCCGGCAGGCACTTATCTCAAGGTCAATCACGGGATTGCAGTCCTGACGGGGCTGGATGGATCTGAAGTCGAGCTATCGGAAGGCCAGGTGGCCCTTGGCATCGAGGCGGAGCTCTCGCGGGCCGGCGTGCGCAGTATCCGCCGTCCTTCAGCCATGAGGATGGACGCCGCTCCCGCACACCTTTTCCAGCCCGGATCGATGGATTCGCTGCTGCGCTGACATGCGCGCATTGAAGGTGTAACTGCGCAATGAAGTGGTCTGGCCGCTGCCTGGCAACGCTCTTCTTGAGCTTTGTCGCATTCTTCGCCCGGGCCGAAACGGGCGAACGGATCGCCCTGGTGATCGGGAACTCGGCCTACCCAGGGGCACCCCTGGCCAATCCGCAAAACGACGCGCGCGCCATGGGTGACCTGTTGCGCCGCGCTGGCTTCGTCGTGGACCAACAGCTGGACACCTCGCACGCCGAATTGAGCCATGCGGTGTCCCGCTTCGGCATGGCGATCACCAACCCCAAAGTGAAGTTCGGGCTTTTCTACTACGCTGGGCATGGGCTCCAGCAAGAGTGGCGCAACTACCTCGTCCCGGTGTCCGCCGACATCCGATCGGCTGACGATGTCAGAAACAAGACGGTCGACGTGAGCGCGCTGCTTGCATACATGGATCGCGCGAAAGGCCGCAGCTTCCTGGTGATCCTGGACGCCTGTCGCGATGACCCTTTCGCGGGCACGTACCGGCCGCCGGCGAAAGGCCTGAGCCAATTCGACGCTCCTGTGGGCAGCCTGCTGGCTTATGCCACCGCCCCCGGCAGCGTCGCGGTGGACGGCGACGGCGCCAACGGGCTCTACACCGGCAACTTGCTGCGCGAGTTCAGCGTGCCGGGAGTGCGCATCGAGGATGCCTTCAAGCGGGTGCGCTTGAGCGTACGCATGGCGTCGCGCGGCTTGCAAATCCCCTGGGAGAGCACCTCACTCGAAGAGGACCTGTATCTGTTTCCC